>NZ_JAAGOG010000368.1:0-3673 GCF_010747425.1 Nostoc sp. UIC 10630 | reverse complement strand
GGGCAGGAGGCAGGGCAGAAGAACAGATTCAAACCTCTTTCTCTTGATTGAGATGTTGCTTAGGAAACGTTATATTACACCCTAAAACTTGTTGAGCAAATCATTAAATTTAGGACTTTCGTCGTAGGGGCAATTCATGAATTGCTCCTACGACAGATATAGTTCAAATACATGAAAACTGCTGTAAAAGGATCTGGCGATAAATAAAGACGGGTTGCAGCCCGTCTAAAAAATAGCTTGAAAGTGCAAATACACCTTGTATAGTTATTAAAAATAACACAGTTAATTTGTTCAGAGTTGCCAATTTGCCAAGTGGCTTTCCATATTTGCGGGCTGTCCCTGCCTTCTTGCTCCCTGCCCTCTTGCTCTCTGCCTCCTGCTCCCTGCCTCGTTCAAGTGAAGTTAAGGCAGATGCCCACCCTAAAAAAATCATTCCTTAATTCTGCAAAACCCGCAGTTTCGGAATACTCCCTAGTATAAAAATAACAATAATTGCCCTTAAAAAATATTGTTTCGTTTAAATCAGTCATAGTAGAATTTACAGCTACTGCATACAAAAGCTTCTCTAAGTGTTTTACCAGAGCGGCTAAGTTGTATTCGACTCAACCAGCAGCTAAGATCGAGGTTTATAAGCATCAAATATGAATGTTTTACTTCTATACCCCCTTTTTCCAAAAAGTTTTTGGTCTTTTGAAAAAACACTGGCTTTATTAGACCGTAAAGCAATGCTACCGCCTTTAGGCTTGGTAACTGTAGCCGCGATATTACCTCAAGAATGGGAGTATAAGCTAGTAGATCGAAATGTTCGTGCCTGTACGGAAGCAGAGTGGGCTTGGGCCGATTTGGTTATTATGTCGGCGATGATTGTGCAAAAAGAAGACTTGCTTTGTCAGATATCAGAAGCAAAACGGAGAGGTAAACGGGTAGCTGTGGGTGGGCCTTTCCCGACAGCGTTACCAGATGAAATGACATCCGCCGGAGTGGATTACTTGATATTGGACGAAGGGGAAATTACCCTACCCTTATTTGTAGCAGCGATCGCACGGGGCGATCGCACAGGCATTTTTCGCTCTGGCGGTGAAAAACCAGATGTTACCAACACTCCCACCCCTCGCTTTGACTTGCTAGAGTTTGAAGCTTATGCGGAGATGTCGGTGCAATTTTCCCGTGGATGTCCCTTCCAGTGTGAATTCTGCGACATTATTGTGCTGTATGGTCGCAAACCTCGCACCAAAAACCCAGAACAATTACTAGCAGAACTTGATTATCTCTACAAACTGGGTTGGCGGCGCAGTATTTTTATGGTGGATGACAACTTCATCGGTAATAAGCGGAATGTCAAATTATTTTTGAAGTCTCTTCTGCCCTGGATGGTAGAACATAACTATCCTTTTTCTTTTGCGACAGAGGCTTCAGTTGATTTAGCCCAAGATCAAGAACTAATGGACTTGATGGTAGCGTGTAATTTTGGAGCCGTTTTTCTGGGAATTGAAACCCCTGACGAAGAAAGTCTCACTTTCACTCAGAAATACCAAAATACCAGAGACTCGCTCAGTGAAGCGGTGAATAGAATTACCCGCTCAGGGTTGCGAGTCATGGCAGGTTTTATCATTGGGTTTGATGGCGAGAAAGTAGGAGCCGGCGCACGGATTGTCAAGTTTGTCGAGCAAACAGCAATTCCCACCGCTTTATTCAGTATGTTGCAAGCGCTTCCAGATACAGCCCTCTGGCATAGATTAGAAAAAGAAGGACGACTCCGCAATAAATCAGCCAACATCAACCAAACCACGTTGATGAACTTTGTCCCAACTCGACCGTTAGAAGACATCGCTCGTGAATATGTGCAGGCGTTCTGTGATTTGTATGACCCAGAGCGGTTTTTGGAGCGTACATACAAACACTTCCGGCTTTTGGGCGAAGCAACGTACCCGAAAAAGGGCAAAGCTGCCAAGAAACCATTGAACTGGAAAGTACTCCGAGCGTTTCTAATCATTTGCTGGCGGCAGGGTGTACGTCGTCAGACGCGCTGGCAATTCTGGCGCAACCTGTGGAGTATGTATCGGCATAATCCGGGTGGGGTGAGTAGTTACTTAGCCGTTTGTGCCCAAATTGAGCATTTCTTGGAGTATCGCCAAATTGTTCGGGATGAAATTGAGGCTCAAGTGGCTGACTTTCTCCAAGCAGAAGCTAGGGTAAAACCTGAAGCGCAAGTGATGGTTAATTCCTAGTTAAGGCAAAAGACGCGATTTATCGCGTCTTTGTGATCGTACAATACATCCCGATACAATGTCTTTATTGGTATAAGTGACAATGCCACTCGATAATTTGGAGATTAATGAAGCGATCGCAGTAGTAGTTTTGTAGGTTGGGTGCAGCGATAGCGTAACCCAACATAAAATTTGGTGGTAATGTTGGGTTGCGTTTCACTCCACCCAACCTACATCAATATATCTTTTAAAAAACTCTAGGTTTCAACATAGATGAGGTTTAAGCACCTAAATTTAATTTTTAATTTTTAATTTTTAATTCGGAGCAAAGCGACGTGACTATACCACTCGATAATTTGGAGATTAATGAAGCGATCGCAGTAAAATTTGCTCAATTAGTACTGGATTGTATCGAGCGAGAGTATCCTAACAGTATTCTGCGTTGGGCTGAGAGCGACGAGGATATAAAACCACCGCGTAAATTGACTCCTGCTTTTTATGGCTGCTTAGATTGGCATTCAGCCGTACATGGTCACTGGTTGCTGGTACGTTTGCTGCGTTACTTTCCTGAAGCCTCTTTCCATGCAGCGTCAAAACAAGCACTTGGGCAGAGCCTAACACCTGAGAAAATTCAAGGAGAGATTGCCCATTTTCAACGGCGACCCTTTTTTGAATTTCCTTACGGTGTGGGCTGGTTTCTGCAACTGGCTGCGGAACTTCACGAGTGGAATCATGCCCAAGCGAAAGAATGGCGGGTTGTATTGGAACCGCTAGAAAAGTTGATTGCAGATAACTTACAGCGCTGGATTAACGAACTGAAACTGCCAAATCGCACAGGGGTGCATAGCCAAACAGCCTTTGCACTTGGTTTGATGCTAGATTGGGCAAGGATTACCGAAAATACTGATTTTACTCAGTTATTGGAGAATAAAGCACGGCAATTTTATCTTAGCGATCGCAACTACTCGTTACAATTTGAGCCACTTGGTTACGATTTTCTCTCTTCTGGACTTGCTGAAGCAGACCTCATGCGGCGAATCCTGCCAACAAAAGATTTTACTGAGTGGCTCACCGATTTTCTGCCACAAATACCCATTGATAATTCAGAAAGTTGGTTAGAACCTGCCAGAGTTGATAATCCTCAAGATTATATGCAAGCCCACTTCTACGGTCTTAATCTCAGTCGTGCTTGGATGCTTGAGGGTATCATATCTGGATTGGCAAATAGCGATCGCCGCATAAAAACACTCCGCTCTGCTGCTCTTCACCATCGTCAGCATGGACTCACAGACGTTGTAATTGAACATTATGCAGCTAGTCACTGGCTAGGAACCTTTGCCGTTTACCTCCTAACGAATCGTGGATTACAAGGGCAAATTATTTAAACAGTCTGGGTGAGCTAAAAAAGTATCAAAACTTTTTAAATCGGGATTTTTCTATTCCCCATTCCCCGTTCCCCATTCCCC
>NZ_JAAGOG010000367.1:0-3689 GCF_010747425.1 Nostoc sp. UIC 10630 | reverse complement strand
CTGCCTCCTCTGCCCCCTGCCCTACTCCCTACGGTGCTTTCGGCTGCTGCTCAATCGCCTTACTTGGCGGAATCTCCTCAAGAGGAATCAGTGCTTCGATTACTGACTTAACAATTGGTGCGGCAACAGTAGAACCATAAGCACTTTCTCCTTTTGGCTCATCCACCAGTGCAAACACTACATAGCGAGGAGATTCTACTGGTAAAATAGCCACGAAGCTTGTCATTCTAGCACCCTTGATGTAACCACCATTAGGACTAGCTTTTTGGGCTGTACCAGTTTTACCAGCAATGCGATATCCGGGAATTTGTGCCGCCTTACCACTGCCTTCATTAACAACAGTTTCCATCATTTCTACGACCTTTTGAGCTGTTGCGGCTGAGAAAATTTGCCGTGATACAGTGCGAGTGGGTGAATCATGCATCTGCCCTTTGGTATCAATCAACCCGCGCACTACATGGGGTGTAACCAATTTACCGCCATTGGCTAAAGCACCGTGCATTTGCACTAGCTGTATGGGTGTCATCGAAAAACCTTGCCCAAAGGAAGTAGTAGCTGGTTCAATTGGCGAAGCGATAAATTCTTCTTGACTTTTGAGCCGACCGCCAACTTCAAAAGGTAAATCTGTATCAACTTTTTGTCCTAATCCCAAGCGTTCTAGCCAGTTGTAGTAGATTGAAGGCTTTAAGCGTTGGATAATTTGCACCATGCCAATGTTGCTGGAATATTGCAAAATCTGAGCGATACTGATTCGCCCATTACCATTATTCATCGCATTTTTGATGTTGTAATTAGCTACTCGAATAGAGCCGGAGTCATTAAACATATCATCTGGTTTGATGACATTATTTTCCAGAGCGATCGCCACATTCAAAGGCTTAAAAGTCGATCCCGGTTCATAAAGATCCGCCACCGTCCAGTTTTTGAACAGCGAGATATTAGCTTTAGCGTATTCATTAGGGTTATAGGTAGGCTGAGAAACGAGGGCGAGTAAGGAACCATCCAACGCATCCATTACAATTACCGCCCCACGTTTAGCATCAAACTTCTCCATTTGTTGTTTGAGTGCCAGGCTAGCAATCCGTTGCAGACGGCTATCGATTGTGAGTTGCAGCCGCAAATCATCAAAATGCAGAAAACCTTCTGGTGCATGATCCGGCATCACGGCTCCATTACCAGAGCGACTGAGGCGCACCGTTTGCACAGGACGTTCTAACAACTTCTCTTGAGAATATTCCACACCTGCTTGACCACGACGGTCAACATTCACATAACCCACCACATCAGCAACCAAATCGTCTGGCGGATAATATCGGGAGTATTTTTGAATTAACTCTAAGCCATTTAAACGCAAAGAAGTCACGCGATCAATAATTTCTTCCGGTAGGGCTGGGGCAAGTATAATTCCGCTTTTTTTGCTTTGAAAAGTTTTCACCAATTCAGCAGTATCTTTGGCCAATATTGGGGCAAGTCGCTCTGCCATCTCTTCATTAGACTTATCAAACAGCTTGGGATGAGCGTACAAAGTATATACAGGACGATCAATCGCCAACAGTTCACTATTGCGATCTACCACTGGGCGACGGGGCATAAAAGGTCGCAAATCCACCATTTGCTGGTTCCGCGCCTGCTCTGTTAATTTTGTCCCCTTGACAATTTGCAAGTTATATAACTTGATACCTAACCCCAATCCTGCTGCCATTAATACGCCCCAGACGAGGAACAGCCGGGAATTGGTATTGGATGTTTGATTTTGGATATTAGAGGCAAGTGTCCCCAACAACCCTCGTTTAGAACCCTTCTGCTGCTTTTTGAATCCTGGATTCCGAGACTTTTTTAATCTTGTTCTGCTTGGTAATTTTTGCATTGCCTACTCAGTACCAAATTACTTTTCGGAGTCAAAAGTCCAAACTTAAAGTTAGTTACTCCATAACTCCTGTACAAACGCGATTAATCGCGTCTCTCCTAACTCTTAATATCCAAGTGGTGATAGCGTTTGCCGTTGCGTTTCCGAACTTGGCGTTATGTTAGGCGTTATGTTATTAGATGATGCTGGCTTAGGATTATGAGGTGCTGGAGACAAGAAAATCATTCCTTGAGGGGTTGGCAATACTAGCCCTGCTGTTGATTGTTCTGCTTCCTTAGCCATTCTATTTGTCAGCGTGGCGTTGGTTGTCGTTAGTAGCCGCTCATGACGTTGGAGGTTTTGCAGTCTACGATACGACTTACTCCAAAGCTCTTGGGAATATACTGTCCAGCCATAAACAGCAAGTGTCGATGCTACTACCAAAAACGCCAAAACTGTCGAATAACGATGAAATGTGTACAAGCGCAACAACCATAAAGGTACGGCTCCAGAATTAGGCATTGTGGGAAGTCCAAGAAAATCTCCCCCTGAACTTTTCTGAGTCGCACTGGACTGCTCATTGAGATTTGGTAACTTTTGTCTACCCAACTCTTTCACCGATTTGGGCATAGCTGCCTTATTTGTGGCAGAAACCGCTAAATTTTTTGAGGAACGCTGTTGTCTTTGAGAGGATAAGGGTGTGGCTTTGGTCGCTGGTGTAGCAGCGCTCTGTGCTACCGAATCTATACGCGCACGTCGCCTTCCTAAAGAAAACATAGAATCTCGCCAGAACCAATTACCCTTTCCAGAAACAGCAGATTTACGAGCAACTACCATAAATTTTTGAGATTGAAAATACTGTACTTTAGATTGATTTTCTTGATTGTCTGTTTTTGATAGGGTTAAGACTTACTTCTGTGCAACAAGCACACATAACAGACTACACCCTTTTAACTGTTCTGATAGATAGCTGTACCAATGTTTGCATCCTCTAGATATTGCAATGTTTGCAATCAGCGATTAGCAACTGGACAGCTTACCCTTTAGAGATAGCACCTAAAGTATGGCAACGCCGGGCAGCAAGGTGCAATACTCTGTGAAAAAAATAAAATTTTTTGTTATGATAGCTCGGTTTGCTAGAAAATTTGGTAATTTCCTTTTTGCTTCGGAGTTAAGAGAAACTAATCAGATAGCTGTATGAGACATACTGCCAAAAAGAATATCCCAAAGGATTATTTTTTTAAGTATGTAATCTCACAACATTAAAAAAAAAGCAATAAATACGGTATCGTATTCAACAGGCGAAAAATTTTTCTAGCCACAATTGGTGAAAGAGGAGTTATGAAAACAAAAATCTTTGGTTTGGCTGTAATCTTAAGTTTAGCTACAATTCTGGGAGCCTGCGAAGGCGGTGGTGATGGTGGTACTACTCCTGGTGGTACTCCTGCTGCTACAGGTGAACCAACTGATGCGCCTCCCGCTACTAAAATCACACCTGCTGCTACACCTGCGGCTACACCTGCTGCTACTCCTAAATAAGGCATCTTAAGCTTTTAGCTTTAGTTGAAATCATGCCCAAAACAGCTTAGTAACAACGCTCGTCACCACATAGCTTGAATTAATAGGTTTATCTAGAAACCTTTATCTTTCTTTTGGTGTATCAGAGCCTAGAGTTTGCTCAAATATCAGCTAAGTAGGGCAGCAATAAAAGGACACTGGTGATGAGGATTACCTCGTCAACCAAGTGTCCGCCTGAAAATTCTCGCCTGACCGAGCCTTATTCCAAGTAAAAGAGAGTTTATTTCTGTAAATCTAAGCCATCTTGTGGGCAAAATACTTCCAT
>NZ_JAAGOG010000053.1:0-42208 GCF_010747425.1 Nostoc sp. UIC 10630 | reverse complement strand
GGTGCAGGGAGAGAGGAACTATTGATTATTGACCAATACCCAATGCCCAATGCCCAATGCCCCATGCCCAATGCCCAATGCCTAATGCCCAATGCCAATCTACCTTTCCACAGGAATATTCGATGCCTCTAGCTTCAATTGTTGAGCAGGATAATCAGTAAGAGCAAGTGATATTTTCTTGACATCATCAAGTAAAGCTGTGGGAATGCTCACTGTACCTGAAAATGCTGGGCCATTGACAGGCAATTCTGTTGGTAAACCCTCTGTACTAGCGCTTAGGGTTCGTCCTTTATCATCAGTAACATCTAAAAAACTATACAGGAAGCGCACAGAATCCTTACCTTTGTTCTGCATTTTCACTTTCAGTAGCAAGTCACCACCAGAGTAGCGAGCAGATTGCACAGTCATAGTTACACCCTGACTTTGGGCAGTAACTGGAAAGCCTGGTAGGGGTTTTTCTTCAACCACTTCTGGGGGTTTTTCCTCTGGCTTCTGCTTGCTGCTATTGGTTTCTTCGTCATCTTCCTCTAGCTTTTCCGATTTAGCAGCCTTGGTCTTACCATCAATTCGTGCCTTGACAACTTTCAGAATCTCTTCCTCTTTTAATAAGACTAGCCCCCCCTGTTGAGAGGCATTTGCCTTATTGCTGGCAAATTTGGTTGTGGGACGACCATCGGGTGCGGTAACGCCTTTAAGTGCTGAACTCCCCAGTTCAAACCCCAAAAACGCACTCACAGAACCTGCTCCCATCATCAGGATTAACAAAATCAAAGTAAGAAGTACAGTAGAATTTATTTTCATTGCTGATAAGCTATCACATAAAAATGCTGGGCTATTTAAGAATATTGAAGCTTTTGACCTCAATCCTTAAAGGAACTTAATCAATATTAGTCTGTACTATTTCATGATTAAATTATGTAGTATAAAAATTTGGTAAACTAGTGTCCAGTATTCACACGTGGTAAATTTATGCTATAATTACGGAATTGGCTAAAGTCAGTGAACGAAGTATTTTCCTCACTCTAAAATTAGCAAATAAGGCTGACTTAAAGAGTCAAAATAATTGGCTCGTAGGAATCCGAACAAAACAAGCGCCTTTGGCCGATTGGGGAGGCAACGAACTCATAATTCGTCTTCAGGCTGGTTCGATTCCAGCAGGGCGCACTGAATCATCAAAAAGTAGTAATAGAGGGTATGGGGCATTGGGTATGAGCAGTTGTACTGAGCATTGCTGAAGTGTTGGTGAGTAATTATTGTCCTTTGCTCCCCACTCCCCAGTCCCCACTCGCTAATCTTACCGAGGTGGTAAAGTTTCGAACCTGAATTCAGTTCCTACTTTGAGTTTGTTGCTATTCAAACGAGGGGACATGATCAGCGATGTGTCATAAGGATTTGGTAAATCAGGAGTGCGAAGATAAGGATCGTTACCAACTTGCTGAGTCAAGACATCATGATATAAAGTGTTAACCAACTCAGCATCGCGGGCAATTTCATTTTCTGGGAAGGAACCACCGAAACTAGAACCAGATCCTAGAAGTGAGTCTACCTGACGCTTGAGGCTGCCATTTTCGTAGAAATTGCGATCGTGACTAAAAAAAGCTCGTTCAAATACATCACTCGTAGTTTCAGTTCTGGGGGTTTCGGTTTGGGCAAATGCAACTGAGGGAAAAGCAATACCAGCAGCAAGCAGCACCAATAAACCACCAAGGGTTTTAAATTTTATACGCACGTTTCTGACTCCTCAATTTTCGTTTTGGGCGAATCTTAATTTATGCTTAAGTTCAGAACTCTGATGAGTTCAACCTTTGGTGTAGCACAACTTTTAATGTTTTGTAATGACGTATCCTACTGAAACTCTTACCCACTCAGATATTTGGGCAACCACTCCTGATTTGACAACCTTGCGCCACAAGCTACTAGATTTATTTTCTCAACGGGCTTATCAAGAGGGTGATTTTGTTCTAGCTTCTGGGCTACGTAGTTCTTATTATGTCAATAAGATGCAGGTAACACTCCACCCCCAAGGAGCTTTAGCTGTTGGACGATTGTTGTTTCCTTTACTACCCGTAGATACTCAGGCTGTAGCAGGTTTAACGATGGGGGCTGACCCAATGGTGACAGCAGTGAGTATAGTTTCTGTTTATGAAAACCGACCCATACCAGCGCTGATTATTCGCAAGGAAGCCAAGGGTTATGGGACGAAAGCTTATATAGAAGGCCCCACTTTACCAGAGGGTGCAAAAGTAGTAGTTTTGGAAGATGTGGTGACAACTGGGCAATCTGCTCTGAAAGCGGTTGAGCGTCTTAAAGATGCGGGTTATACCGTTAATCAAATAATTTCTCTGGTAGACCGACAACAAGGTGGAGGTGAGTTGTATCAGTCAGCCGGGTTAAAGTTTGAAACTTTGTTTTCGATTCAAGAAGTTCAGGAACGCTATCGACAACTGGCGAAATCATAAGTGTCGCTTGCCAAATTATTTGACAATTTGACAGATTTATGTAATTGAAAATATTACTCTTAAAGCCCTAATAAGGGTTTTATTATTTTAGGCTCAAAATAGCCTTTACTGCACTGACGATCGCAGAAGATGCTTTTTCGATTTCTTCTTTGGTTGTAAATTTCCCAATACCAATTCTTAACGCTCCCTCAATTATATTTTCTCCAAGATTCATAGCTTGCAGAACGTGAGATGGCGCGACAATACCTGATGAACAAGCCGCACCTGTAGAAATAGCTAATTGATGGCGAACTCTAGCAATAATGGCACTATTAGGGATGTCAGGGATAGAAATATGTAAGTTACCTGATAAACGGTTGTTTAAGTCCCCATTCACCAGTAAATTAGGAATTTCAGCCTGAAGTAAGTTTTGTAGCTGATCTCGTAAAAGTGCGATCGCATTTTCATCTGCTTCCATTTCTAATCGTCTCAATCTGCAAGCTTCCCCCAAACTAGCGATTCCGGGGACATTGAGTGTACCGGATCTGAGTCCTTGTTCATGTCCGCCACCATAAATAAGTGGTTCAAGAGGATGACCTTTTTTGACTACCAATGCACCAACGCCTTTGGGTGCATAAAGTTTATGCCCAGAAATAGCTAGATAGGTAATACCCCAGTCTTGGAAGTTGATGGGAATTTTACCGACTGCTTGGGAAGCATCACATAAAAAAGGGATATGGTATTTTTGAGCGATCGCTCCAATTTTTTCTACTGGGTAAATTGTCCCTACTTCATTATTAGCAGCCATCACACAGATTAAGGAAGCACCGCCAGAGCAGACTTTTTCTAGATGTTCTAAATCAATTTGAGCTTGTTGATTAACATTTAACCAAATAATTTCAGCAAGCCCTTTTTTGGCTAATACTTTGCAGGTGTCTAAAACTGCCTTGTGTTCAACTGGGGAAACAATTATTTTAGCGGGAGTATTTTGTTGATTAATATGTCCTTGAATTGCTAAATTAATACTTTCTGTTGCACCCGATGTAAAAATAATTTCCTTGGGGGAAGCGTTGATTAATTCTGCTATTTGTTGACGGGCTTGTTTAACTGCTTTTGCTGCTTCATCTCCATAACCATGATCTACACTATTAGCATTACCAAAAGCATTAGTCATATAGTACATGACTTTTTCTGCTACTCTGGGGTCAACGGGAGTAGTTGAATGGTAATCAAGGTAAATTATATTTTTTTGTGTAATCATTTTATTTCATAACTCATTCTCTAAAAATCTTCTAGCAACTCTCCCCCAATCAATGCGATTATCTTGAGCATTTTCTTTGCGTTTACCTTCTAGTTCATCTTCATACCTTGCCCACGCCATTAGTAGTAGTTTCAACCCATCTAAAGAGTTAATCAACCGAGAACGTAAAGTATCTATATCGGCTTTATCTACATCTTCCTCTAAGATTTCTACTAAATTTTGATAAGCAGGATGATTGGTGTTTAATGTAACAATAATTGCTCCCCCTCTGGATTTGACAGAGAAGAAAGCAGCAGTATCAAGAGGAGATTGTGCAAAAGTATATTTTAAGCCATCATCTACTGTAGTTGCTGCTAATAATTCTGCTTGAGCTTCAGTAACTCCCTCTTCTTTTAAAGTTTCTTTAATAACTTGTTTGCGTTCTTCTTTTGGTAATTCTTCATCTGCATCACTTTTACCTGTGTAACCCTGTAATTTACGTTCTTGAGTCACAGTAGTAGCTACTTTTTCAGGTTTATAGGGGTCGTGTCCGTGCCGTTTTTCACTGGTACGAGTGCCTTTTGTTTGGGCTTTGATTAAGCGACGAATCAAGCTTAATTGACTACTAATTTTATGAGCAAGTTCTAAAAGAGGAAGTTTTGGATCTTCATCTTGAAGTAATTCTTCTTTGAGTTGAGCAACGGTTTTTCCTTCTTCTAATAACGATTCAATATCTAGTTGTAAAATTTCTCCGAAATTACGGGCTGATTGCTTGTTATTTGTGACTCCAAAAATATCATCAAGAGATGGGGGAAATTCTACTTCAATACCCCACCAGCGTTCTGTAGGGTCATAATTATTAACTAAGTTTTGGTCTAATTCTAATTCTCGTCCAGCACGCACAACAGAAACTCCCACGTTTTTAGCTGCGTGTTGTCCATGTGGTAAACTGCCAGGATTCTTTCCAGGTTCGGCTAGACGTGCTTCTTCTTTGGCGTAGGAAAAACGCACTTTTACATCATGTTCTTTATCTTTAAAATTAATTTTATAGGTGGCTTCATAAGATGTATCGCCTTCCCAAGGACGGAACATTGCCTGATTATCAAATGGTTGAGGACAGGAGGTTTTTTCGATTAGATAGCTAGGGTCGTTAGGTAGAGCATATTTGTCTATAATGATGTCATATAAAGCATCTAAATCAAATGCTAACATCCGAATTTTTACTTTATCTCTATTGATAAATTTGCGATACATTCTCCCAATCACAAATTCAGAATTATCAATAATCGCTTTTCCTGTTCGCCACATACAACGGTCGATTTTTGACCACACTACTAATGTGCCACTGTCACCAAATTTATGACCGATTTTTGTCCAAGTAATTGGAATTGGTCTAGCAGTAGGTTCTGGTACTTCGGTCAGCCGCCGATTTTTGATTTCATCTAAATCCAGGTAAGTATGCAGTGCATTTTCTATGCCATTTTGCCATGACCACACATCAACCCGTTGGCATTGAGAAATTGAGGATGAGGGTAAACCCATGCCAAAACGTCCGATTCCAGTATGTTTATCTTGGTCTAAATATGTACCATTACCAAATTGCAGGGCTAGACGTAAAACATTAGCATCCATACCTCGACCATTATCTAATACTGCTATTTGTTCAATACGCGATCGCTTTCTCCCCTCTACTTGTTGTTTTCGTTCACCACACAGTAACTCTACTTGGGATGCACCCGCTTGAATGGCATTATCCATTAATTCGGCCATAGCATAAGCGGCGTTTTTATAACCGTTATCGCGCATTGCTTGAACAGCCAGGTGAGTCGGCACGATATCATGGGCGTTAGTATTCATGGGTTTTTCCTCCAAACATCTTCCCAATTGTGAAAAGCTGATGCAACTGAACCAAAACCGGGGAGTTGGCTATCGACAACGGTGACAATTTCGGCGGTAGCATTACCCCCAGCTTTGAGTCCGCGAATGGCGCGTCCTACCATTTGGCTGTAGAGGAGAAGGGATTTGGTGGGACGGGCGATAACGGCGGCGCTGGTTTTGGGTGAATCGAATCCAGTGGTTAAAACGCCGTAGTTACATAAAATCTTGGTTTGGGGCTGTTCGTCTTTAAAACTTTGAATCAGCCTTTCTCTCTCTGATTTGGGGGTATCACCTGTAACAGCATCAGTATTAAATCCTCTGAAACGCAAAATTCCGGCGATGAGTCGCGCGTGTTCAACGGAGGTATTAAAAACGATAATCCGTTGATGGTGTTGGGCTAGTGCTTCTAGTTCTAGGATGATGCGGAGGTTGCGTTGTTCTTCTGCTGCTAACCGATTGAGGATATATTGGGGTATGTCTAATTCTGTATTAATCCGATTCAGGTCTTGGGGAGTTAGTTCAATACCCGTTTCATAAAATAAGGAACGATAGTTAACTTTAGCTAGGTATTGTTGATCGACGAGATAATCAATGGGGTTGTCATAACCTGGGATTTCTAAAGTAACTTTCTGTTGGGCGAAGAATTTTGCTAGTTGTGCATCGGTGTTAATATCAGCCCAAGTCCGTCCGGGTGTAGCGGTTAAACCTAATAAGGCGGTTTTTTCGTAGGGGATGACTAAAGCATCTAAGACGAGTTTATAGGTTTCGGCGACTGCTTGATGAGCTTCATCGATAATTACCAATGAACAACGCACACCCAGTTGATTAATAAAGCGAATACTTTTTTTGCGGTGTGATAGACTTTCGCTAATCCTGCTACTACTAAGCCATCTTGCGCTTGTGCTAAGTCTAACTCATGGTTGCCCCAGAAGCGGTAAGTGGTGGTGGTGCGATGGCGTAACCGCCCAGCGTAGCTGTTTGCCTAAACAGTCCCAGGCTTTTTGAAATTCTGTAACTGCTTGTTCACAAAGTTCTTCACTATATGCCAACCAAATTACTAAAGTGGGTTCATTGTTTCTTAGGCATAAACCCAATTAGGGCTAAAACCTTGCAAAGTTGCTAAAGAAATTAAAGGTTTTATAGTTTTTGTATAAGCATTAAAGAGGATTTCTAAATTTAATAATTCGTCTGGTTGATCAACTTTCAATTCTGCAACAAAAGTCTCAATATCATTTGACCATTTTATTTGAGAAACACTTTGCTTATAAGTCGTTAAGCCTAAATGTTGTAATGTTACAAAGTCAAGAAAATATTCTTCTGATGGTAAACTATTAGATTTAGAAGAATTAACAGATTTTGTTGTTGGAATCAAATTCCATAATTGATTATTTAATTTAACTTTTGAATAAATACATTCAATATCTCGATATTCTAAAATAGTTTTCCAATATTTATTTTGATTTGCCAAAGAATCTCTTTCTTGTGGCATAAATAATTTGTTAACTACATTAGGAGTGCTAGGGTTTCTCTGTTGCATATAATTCAACCATTCCCAAGAAGCCCACCCCCTAACTATTGTGTAGTTTTCCTCTAAATATTCAATCCAATCTGGATGTAAAATAATGGCGTTACAATTTTTTGGTTCTTCAGCGTTAAAATAATATAAAGGCTTTTTAGTATCAAATTGATTGTTAGCCAAACTAATAATAATAGGGTCAACATCGTAATCTTTTAATCCTCTCATCTCTTGAGAAAAGAAAGGACGAATTAAACGATAAGATACATAGCGATTAATAGAAATAACAATATTATCAAGATTTTGATTATTAATAGAGGTACGCAAAAGTTTTTTATCTGTATCTCTAAACTTTAAAATTGGTTCTGTAATTTCCAGATCAAGAGCATCTAATTTATTAGCAATTTGGTCTTGCTTACCAAAAGATAGTTTAAAATAATTGTGAGGGTACCAAGCATTAGCTAACATTTCAACAATTATTTCCCGAAAGCTAATAGGCGATAAAGTATCAAAATTTCTTCTTTTTATAATGTCTAATATTGATAAAAAATAAAGATGTTTATAAGAGTTAGTTATATTGTTAAATATTTGAGCTAAAACCGTAACATTAACTTTGTCTGATAGTGGTAAGTCTTGATTCGTAAGTTGATTTTTAAATAATGCCAACTCTCCTAAATATGCTTGAATAAAATCATTTGCGGCTAATTTATTAATCTTATTTAATGCCTTAACAATGTCTGCAACAGTTTCAGCAGTAGGGTCAATTTTTTCGTGATACCAACGAAAGACAATCGGACGTTCAACACCTAAACCTATTGCCAGTTGGCTTTGGCTAATGTTGTAAGACTCTAAAACCTGTCTTAGTGCTTGTCCTGCTTTTCCCATGATTTCCATTATCACAGGGCAGGGAGTATAATTTTGTTAACTTTTATGTTAATTTATATTTTGGTTTTGTTATCATATATGATAACAAAACTAGAGAAAACATTGAATATATAAGTTATGGCAGAAGAATTCGTGACATTAGAAGATAACAGCAGCAATCAAGTCTACGTAAGTAGAGAAAAGATAAAACACCTGCTAGTCGATAGTCCTAATGTAGTCAAGAGTACTATCTATCGCTTGCATACTACAGGTTATGCAGAAATAGGCTCTTGGTCTAAACCTGTAAGAGCAGGTACTTTAGGTGAATCAGGCGATGTAGTGAGCGTATTAATTAGATAGCAAGTCTAGCAAATAAAAGGTGTAGGGAATTGGTGCGATGGCTACGCCCGCCAAAGGCATCGCGCATTGCACTAACTCTTGATAATTTAAATAACTAGAGAACTAATTGAATGACACGTTTCATACATGACAAATTTGCTAAAGACTATCTTGAGGAATTGCTAAAAGATTACGGAGAAGTCAAGTCATCAGAAAAAGTCTCAGGAGAGATTAAAGAAATAGATGTTTTCTTCACTCCTGACAAACAGCAAAGCTCTAATTTACAAATACTGGGTTTACTAGGAAGATTTGCTGAAAATCCTGCACTCATAGAACCATTCCGCAATCCAGCTTCTACTGATGAAATATGCGACTGTCTTCTCAAATTATTAGAAGTAAAGGCTCTCTTACGACGAGAAGCTAAAGCAAATAAAACTAAACTTCAGGACTCAGAAATTCCCAAATTGTGGGTTCTTACTCCAACGGTATCTGAAACTAGATTGTCTAGCTTTGGAACTATGCAAAAAGAAGGTTGGTTATCAGGAGTACATTTTCTTCCAGATGCCTTGCGGACAGCAATTGTAGCGATACATCAATTACCACAGATACCAGAAACATTATGGTTGAGGCTTTTAGGTAGGGGAAGCGTACAGTCGCAAGCGATTATCGAGTTGCAAGCGTTACCATTAAACCATCCATACCAAAAAGCAACCCTGGAATTAGTTTACAACTTGCGCGAAAACTTGAGAGTAAATCAAGAATTAGAATCAGATGATAGGGAGTTAGTTATGCGACTAGAACCACTTTATCAAAGAGATAGGGAACAAGCCAAACAAGAGGGAAGACAGGAAGGAAAACAGGAAGGAGAACAACATTTAATTATACGTCTGCTCAATCGCCGTGTTGGAGAAATTAATGAATCATTAATCGAGCGAATTAAAGGTTTATCGATTGAACAATTAGAAAATCTAGGAGAAGCATTACTAGACTTTTCTAATATTGCTGATTTAGAAGCTTGGTTAAACCAACAACAAGGATAAAAAGTGTAAGGAGTTGGTGCGATCGCGCCAATTCTTTATCATTTAAATAGCACGCACAGAGACTTCATTAATATATGATCTGTATCTAACACCCAAAGGCTCATACTATATCTAACTCGTGCTCAGTACGCAGTTCCTGAGCCAGATCCGCAAACTCTTCATCTCCCGCAAACATCCCAATAAAATCTGTCCAGGGATTATTTGCCACTTCTAGGGTCAGCACCTAAATATTTGCCAGTCTAGCTTTAATTTGCTCCTGTACGGCTGCGATCGCATCTGAACGGGTTTCAGCTTCAGCTGTACAATTAGGTAACTCTGGGACTGATGCGATAAAAAGTCCCGACTGAGCCTGTTCAACCAGAACATGAAGAGACAGCCTATTAAAACTTGTGACGGCTAGAAGATTCATAAATACTGGTACTAGGTTCTCCTTCCGCATCATAATGCTTCTTTTAACCGAAGAAATTTTTCCCCTTGATATTTTCAGAAGGTCGCAATACCTAATGATATAAAAAGGCAAAAAATGCGTGATATTTAGTATAGGCTCCATCTACACAAAAGATTCACTATTTTAATTTGTTTCAGTGTATATGGATAAAGATTAGGTTAATTTTGCATAACTTGAAGATATTCTGAAGGATGCTCCTTCAATTTGTCCTTTCGTTTCCTTCCAAAAGTTTTAGGATGTGATGTACTCCAGTAGATCGCCAATTTGCTGAATTACTGTACACAATTAACAACTCAAGTCTTTATGTATACTTAAAGCCAGCAGCGGGATTTGAACTCGCGACCTTCCGATTACAAGTCGGATGCACTACCACTGTGCTATGCTGGCAATTTTTTGATTACTCTTAAGTAGCAACCACAATTTATCATTGTACCATAATCAATTTATTTGTCTAGCTGTAATTGCTAAAAAATTTCTACTTCTCCAGAAACAAGGCTAAGAGATCAGAGTTTTTAGCGATCTCGCGGCTTTTTTATACCTAGATGGTTGTGCAATTGTGATGAAATAGAAACAAATCTGCGATCGCAATCACGGATAAAGTTGATAAATTAATATCCATACCAAAAGCTAACTTAAATCCTGGGCTGAACGCAAAAATATCTCGTCAGTTCCAAAACTGCATTTTCTTAGCACAGCTGAATAAAGGGACAGAAATATATAATTATTTTTTACAGATTATAAGCATGGCAGCATTGCTCGGACGAGATTTACTAAGTCTAGCGGACATCAGTCCTACGGAAGTTCAAGAACTCCTGCAATTGGCAACTGAACTTAAATCACAACAGCTGAAGTTACAATGTAATAAAGTCTTGGGGTTGTTGTTCTCCAAAGCTTCAACTCGTACACGGGTAAGTTTTACTGTGGCGATGTACCAACTGGGTGGACAGGTAATCGATCTCAACCCTAATGTCACTCAAGTTAGTCGCGGGGAACCTTTGCAGGATACGGCGCGGGTGTTAGATCGATATCTGGATATTTTGGCAATTCGCACTTTTGCCCAGCAAGATTTAGAAACTTTTGCTCACTATGCCAAGATTCCGGTAATTAATGCGCTTACTGATGCAGAACATCCTTGTCAGGTATTGGCTGATTTATTGACGATTCAAGAAAGCTTTAACAGCCTTGCTGGGTTAACTTTAACCTACGTGGGTGATGGGAATAATATGGCTAATTCTCTGATGTTGGGCTGTGCTTTGGTGGGGATGAATGTTAGAATTGCCACCCCTAGCGGATATGAGCCAGATTCTAAGATTGTAGAACAAGCAAGAGCGATCGCTAATAACAAAACAGAAGTCCTTGTCACTCACGATCCAGAATTAGCCGCCAAGGGTTCTACTGTACTTTATACTGATGTTTGGGCAAGTATGGGGCAAGAATCTGAAGCCGATAATCGGATGCCAATTTTCCAGCCTTACCAAATCTCGGAACAGCTATTGAGTCTTGCTGATCCAGAGGCGATTGTTTTACACTGCTTACCAGCCCATCGTGGTGAAGAAATTACTGAGGCAGTTATTGAAGGTTCTCAATCAAAAGTTTGGGAACAGGCAGAAAATCGCTTACACGCTCAAAAAGCTTTGCTTGCGAGTATCTTAGGGGCGGAATGAAAGGAGTTAGGAATTAGGAGTACAGACGCGATTAATCGCGTCTGTACAAGAGTTAGGAGTCGGAATAGCTAGTGTGCAATTGGCTCCTAACTACTTGCTGGTAAAAAATCCGAAATAAATGGGTCAAAGAAAAGAGAATATTCTTACTTTTGCCTTTCATAATTTTTACTTTTCTCTTGTTATGGGAAGTTTTTTGTAGTACTAATGTTCTAGAGACATTAATAATTACTTCCCGCAAATTTATGGAACGTCTAACGGAAGCTCAACAAGAACTTTACGAATGGTTGGCAGAATACATCAGATCGCACCAGCATTCGCCTTCTATTAGGCAAATGATGCAAGCGATGAACTTGAAGTCACCAGCCCCAATTCAAAGCCGCTTAGAACATTTACGCACAAAAGGATATATAGAATGGACTGAAGGACAAGCCCGAACGATTCGGATTTTGCGTCCTGTGAAGCAAGGTGTACCAATTTTGGGGACGATCGCTGCTGGTGGTTTAATAGAACCGTTTACTGATGCTGTAGATCATTTAGACTTTTCTAATTTCGATTTACCTCCCCAAACCTATGCTTTGCGGGTAGCTGGCGATAGCATGATTGAAGATTTAATTACTGATGGTGATGTGGTATTTCTGCGTCCAGTAGCAGAACCAAATCATTTAAAAAATGGTACTATCGTCGCCGCCAGAGTCGATGGATTTGGTACAACATTAAAACGTTTTTATCGCCAAGGCGATCGCGTCACCCTTAAACCAGCAAATCCCAAGTACAATCCCATAGAAGTCAGCGCTATGCAAGTGCAGGTACAAGGTTCACTCATTGGTGTTTGGCGTGGTTACAACTGAGTAATGGGGAGTGGGGGAGAGATAATCAATACCCAATGCCCATTAATTAGGGTTCATGACTACCTTTGTACTTAACATTTTATGTACCTGACAAAAAATCCAGTGCAGCAACTGCCCACTTTCCGGTTGAAATTACCGTTTGCAAGGGAAAGTAAGGGCAGTTATTACACTTTGCAACCATTACCAGGATGCCCAAGAATGCCTGTGTCTCTGCAATTACGGCAATATCAGCGACAAGCGATCGCTAGCTGGTTTACCAACAATGGTAGAGGGACGCTGAAAATGGCTACTGGTAGTGGTAAAACTATTACCGCACTAGCGATCGCTTGTGAATTATATCAGCAGATTAATTTACAAGTGCTGGTGGTGGTGTGTCCCTATCGCCATCTCGTCACCCAATGGGCGCGAGAGTGTGAAAAATTTAATTTGCAACCCATTTTAGCTTTTGAGAATTTACGCACTTGGCAAAGTCAACTTTCGACGCAAATTTATAATTTGCGTTCTGGTTCTCAAAGGTTTGTTACGGTGATTACTACGAACTCTACTTTAATTGGAGATGGGTTTCAGTCTCAACTCAAATATTTTCCTGCCAAAACTTTAATTATTGGGGATGAGGCGCATAATTTAGGCGCACCCAAGTTAGAAGAAAGTTTGCCGCGCAGTGTTGGATTGAGACTAGCTTTATCTGCCACACCGGAAAGATATTTTGATGATTTTGGTACGCAATCTTTATTTGATTATTTTGGCCCAGTTCTCCAACCAGAGTTCACTTTGAGGGATGCGATCGCTCAAGGTGCTTTGGTACATTATCTGTATTATCCAGTGTTGGTAGAGTTAACTGAAGCAGAAAGTATTGCCTATTTAAAGCTAACTAAAAGAATTGGGCGATCGCTACTTTACCGAGATAGAGAAAATGGACAAGCAGGAAGTTTTGAAGACAATGAAGATTTAAAGCCGTTATTGATGCAAAGAGCAAGATTGATTGGTGCGGCGGAAAATAAATTAAATGCTTTACGGGATTTAATGGCAACTCGCCGCGAAACTACTCACACTCTTTTTTATTGTAGTGATGGTTCCCAAGATGCGGGACAACGTTCATCTCTACGCCAACTTAAAGCTGTTGCTAAAATTCTGGGTGTGGATTTAGGTTACAAGGTAAGCACCTATACAGCCCAAACAACTTTACAAGAAAGGGAAATATTGCGCCATCAATTTGAAAGTGGAGAGTTGCAAGGTTTAGTCGCAATTCGTTGTTTAGATGAAGGTGTAGATATTCCAGCAATTCAAACTGCGGTGATTTTATCGAGTTCTGGTAATCCCCGTCAGTTTATCCAGCGACGGGGGCGAGTTTTACGCCCTCATCCTGGTAAAGAACGCGCCACTATATTTGACATGATTGTTTTGCCGCCAGATTTAGATAGAGAAACTATAGAAGTTGAGCGCAATCTGTTGAAAAAGGAATTGCGTCGCTTTGTGGAGTTTGCCGATTTAGCTGATAATGCAGGGGAAGCAAGAATGAAGTTACTTGATTTACAAAAGCGCTATGGTTTATTAGATATTTGATAATGAACTATATAGTTGTATTTTTTTGTAAAAATTTTCAAGTTTTGAAAAAACAAGCATTAAGTATGAAATAATAAAATTATAAATTAGATCATAATGGGATGTAAGTGACTTTAAAAATTTTACTTACATCCCATTATGATCTAGATTGTTAATATTAACAATAACAGAAGAGAATTCAATAATAAAGTCTTTTTTCAAAGAAAAGTATAAATTTAAAAAAATAGTTTTTACAAAATTAAAGATAACGCTAACAGTGGCTTTACGGTGGTGAGTACAGCACTAGACAAAGTTAAAATATAGAAAATCTATATTTCCAAACTGAAGATGTCACAAGATGCGAATATTGATGATGTGCAGGAGCCAATAAACAGCGCTCCGCCGGAGGTAAGGCGAATTATTGAGCGGGTATGGAAGCTGGAAAAAGGCAGGCTAGATAAGAAGATTAACAGCCATATAAATGATAATATTTTGGACATTATTAAGGAAGAGGTGCGATGAAGCTGACTTCAATCAAGCTATGCAACTTTCGCTCCTTTTATGGTACGACACCAGAGATGCTTCTGGCTGGTGGAGATGTTCAAAATACGACGATTATTCATGGCAATAATGGCTCTGGTAAAACTAGTTTACTAAATGCCTTTACGTGGGTATTGTATGATAAATTTAGTGCAGCGTTTGCATCAATAGAACAGTTAGTTAATAAGCGTGCGATCGCAGAGGCTCAAAAAGGTCAAGCTGTAGAATGTTGGGTAGAGATTGGCTGGGAACATGAAGGTAAACGCTATCGAGTTAAACGCGCCTGTCGGGGTTATAAAAACGAAGGTGATTTTGACGCTGGCAAAACTCAATTAACAATGTGGGTTGGTGCGGATGATGGCAAATGGAATATCCCAACTCAGCAACCAGATGATATAATTAATCAAATTTTACCCGCTACTTTACATCAATATTTTTTCTTTGACGGCGAACGAATTGAAGAAATAGTCCGTTCTGATAAAAAGGCTGAAATTGCTGAAGCTACAAAAATTTTCTTGGGTGTAGAGGTAATCAACCGTTCCATCAGACATTTGGGAGATGCTAAAAAAAGTCTAGAAAATGAATTAAAAGCGATTGGTGATTCTGAAACAAAGCAACTATTACGACAGCAAGAAAAAATAGAACGCGAACGCGAACGCATTACCAAACGGCAAACGGAAATTAAAGAAGAGTTAGAATATCAACAAACTTTTAAAAAAGAGACAAGTAACCGTTTACGAGAACTTAGTGCAGCTAAAGAATTGCAAGAAAGATGGCAAGATTTAGAATCGCAGAAGACGGCGAATCAAGAAGAATATAAAAAAACAAAGGAAGCGCTGAAAAAAGTTATCTCTGCGCGAGGTTATACAGTTTTATTGTCGGAAACTACATCCCAGTTTCGAGGAATTATTAATGATTTGAAGGCGCGAGGTGAGTTAACATCAGGAATATCGCGGGAATTTGTGAATGATTTACTCAATTCTCAGCGCTGTATTTGTGGTGCAGAATTACACGAGGGTAATCATTCTCATACTCATGTGAGTACTTGGTTAAATAAAGCCGGTTCCTCGGCGGTGGAAGAAACTGCAATTAGGATGATAGCTCAAGTAGATGAAATTGATAAGCAAGCGGTAGGATTTTGGGAAGAAGTTGATAGAGAACAAAGTAGAATTAATCAGTTAAGGCAAAGCATATCTCAAATTGAAGGAGACTTAGACAATATTCAAGAACGGTTGCGAAAAGATGCTAATGAAGAAATTAGCAGTTTACAAAAACGCTTAGATGAAATTGAAAGTAAAATTGATGAATTAAATCGAGAACAAGGTGCAAATCAACAGCAAATTGCTCAACTCACAACTGAGATTGAAGGTTTAAATAAACAAATTGCCAAGCAAAAGCTGAATGAAGATAAGCAAACTTTAGCACAGCGACGAATTAACGCTGCTCAAGATGCAATCGAACGATTAACGGAAGTTAGAAATCGTCAAGAACAACAATTTCGTCTGCAATTAGAAAAACGAGTGCAAGAAATATTTATGGAGATTTCTGTGACTCCATATATTCCTAAAATTAGTGAAAAATATGAACTGACATTAGTAGAAAATACTACAGGTATAGAAGCACCAGTTGCAGCATCCACCGGGGAAAATCAAGTTCTCAGTTTATCCTTTATTGCTAGCATCATTGACAAAGTAAGGGAATGGAGTGAGAAACGAAAAATGATGATGATTCCCGATAGCAGCACTTTCCCAATTGTGATGGATTCACCCTTCGGCAGTTTGGATGAGAATTCGCGGCGACACATTGCGAAGACAATTCCCCAATTAGCGAATCAGTTGATAGTTTTAGTTACTAAAACTCAGTGGCGGGGTGAAGTTGAAGCGGAAATGACAAATAGAATTGGTAGAGAATATGTGCTTACATATTATTCATCCAAGCCAGATTGCGAACAAGATTATATTGAGTTGGGTGGAGAAAGATATCCTTTGGTGAAACAAAGTCCGAATGAGTTTGAGTATACAGAAATTATGGAAGTTGAACGAGATAGATAATTACAGCTTGTCAACTTAAAACCAGGGCGATTACAAACCGTCCTTTTAACTTCTCAAGTCCCCGTGAAATGCTTTAATGGCTTTAGTTTATACTAAAGTTTACTAATGCTTCTCCGAAAAACTACAGCAGTTGTTGTCTCACTCTTAACTCTATCAACCCCCAACGCCCTAGCCTTTTCTGACACCCAAAGCTATTGGGCAAAAAATTGTGTCCAGCAACTAGGGGAGCGTAAACTGATTACAGGCTACCCTGATGGTAGTTTTCGCCCAGAAGCAACAGTGACACGCGCTGAAGCAGCAGTGTTGATGCTAAATGCGTTTCCTGATTCACCAGTGAAACGCACTGCTACGTTATTTAAAGATATACCCAGTAATTATTGGGCAAATAAAGCAATCTCTACCGCTTACCAAAAAGGATTTTTTTCTGGTTATCCCGGTGGGATTTTCCAGCCTAACCAGCCAATTCCTCGCGCCCAAATTATTGGTGTCGTAGCTGGTGGAAAAAATTACAGCCCTATATCCAACCCAACGCAGATATTACAACAATATTTTAACGATGCGGGACAAATTCCTAACTATGCCCAAAATGCGATCGCATCTGCGACTATTAATAGTATTGTTGTCAATTATCCCAATGTCAAACAGCTAAAACCACGGCAAAGCGCTACTAGAGGCGAAGTTGCAGCTTTGATATGTCGGGCGTTAAATATTTACACGGTTCCGCCACAATATATTGCCGGAGTTGAAGTACATCCGCAAGAAGTACGCCCCCTACCAGGAAAACTCGATATTATTCCCACCTTTAACAGCAATAGTCCCGAATTGGTAACAACTGAAGGAATTTTGCTATCAACTTTCCCCCCTGATGGGAAACAAGTACAGTCAGCACATTTAAATTATCCCTTTGAAGGCAGATTTGATATATTTGCTCATCATATCGTCAGGGCGGAAACATCAGCCCAAAGCCGCACTGTTTACCAAGGGATAATTGTACATAATCCAGGGAATGAACCTGTCACACTGCAAGTTTTACAAGCAGCTAGTTACCTCACCAGAGAAGCGCCATTTATCGCTTTACCTGATATGGTGGAAAATCCCCAAGGTACAGTTTACTCTGGGCCAGGCGATCGCACAATGAATGATGTATTGCGGGGAGTTCGCCAAGGGATTTTTCCCGAAAAGCTGGTGATAGAACCAAAAGAAACGCAAATCCTAGCGAATTTAGCCATTCCTGTACAGGCTCCTGCTTCTAACGGTCGCACTACGATGATGCGCTTGGCAAGTAGTAGCCCAGTTTATCTCGCAAATTTAGTCAAAAATAGTAATATTCCACCCACCTTAGCCGAGTGGCAAAAGCTTTTGGATACAGCCAGTTTAGCAGGAAAACGCGACCCCATTCCTACACCTCTCGACCCTCCCAGAGAACCAACAGTATTTAGTCGCGTCGCTGGTGTCTCCCAAGGAACGCAATGGCAAACACAGCTTACGGATAATTCCAATGTGTCTGAGTTAACGATACCCCAATCAGGAAAGGCGTTTTCTTATCCTTTGGGAACTGTACATCTAATTACTCTCAGCACTGGACAAATTCAAAGCGCACCAATGTTAAAACGCTATCCTGATACAGCGTACTTTGCTCACAGTAACTATGGTGTTGAATACAGTTTGACTTTACCCCTCAGAAATATTACTAACCAAACTCAGACGGTAACTGTATCAATCCAGACTCCTGTGAAGGATGAAGGGGGAACAGATAGACTTTTGTTTTTAAAGCCAGGTGTAGAACAAATATTCTTTCGCGGAACGGTGCGGGTGCGTTACATCGATGATAGTGGTGTGGAAAAAACGCGCTATGTCCATTTGGTACAGCGTCGGGGACAAAGGGGTGAACCGTTGGTGACGCTGAAAATGTTAGCGGGTGGGAAGCGAGAAGTACAGGTGGACTTTTTGTATCCTCCAGATTCTACGCCGCCGCAGGTTTTGACGGTGAGAACGGAGGGGTAATTTTTTCATGCAGAGGCGCGGAAGTTTTTAGTTAAAGTTGAGAAAAAGGAAGGAATGAGGTTATGGTTGCCAGTCCAGACAAAAACTATATGTCGCCTCGTGAATATTTGGAATGGGAAGAACGCCAAGAAATTAAATATGAATATATTGATGGTGAAGTA
Source organism: Nostoc sp. UIC 10630 (assembly GCF_010747425.1). Lineage (NCBI taxonomy): Bacteria > Bacillati > Cyanobacteriota > Cyanophyceae > Nostocales > Nostocaceae > Nostoc > Nostoc sp. UIC 10630. Next base: position 23,635 of record NZ_JAAGOG010000053.1, on the reverse strand, counting down.
TTTGCCATGACTGGGGGTACTCTTCCCCATAATGATATTGCTTTAAACCTAGCTTCAGCCTTAAAAAGTTACCTGCGAGGGAGTGGGTGTCGGGTGAATATGGCGGATGGGAAAGTAGGTGTATCTGAAAACGGGCCTTTTCATTATCCCGATGTTGTGGTGAGTTGCGATGAACGGGATAAACAAGCTATTCAATTTCTCCAATATCCTTGTTTAATTGTTGAAGTTCTTTCCCCAAGTACGGAAGCTTACGATAGAGGTACAAAATTTACGCGGTATCGTCGCATTCAGACTTTGCAAGAATACGTCCTTATCGATGCTGAAAAAATTGGTTTAGATTGCTTCCGGTTAAATGATAGAGGACTCTGGGAGTTACATCCTTATGAAGAAGGGGATGAGGTTTATTTAACTAGTGTTGATTTTCATTTTCCGATATCTTTGGTTTATGAGGATGTTCAGTTTGCAATATAAGTTTTGGAGAAACGAACCGCCGAGGCGCAGAGAACGCAGAGGGAAGAGAAGATTGTTAAATTGAGATTATCCCTAACTAATTAGAAGATGTTTTATGAGTATTAAAACTGAGGCAACTATTGAAGATTTGTACAACTTACCTGACAATTGTAAAGCAGAGATTGTCAAAGGAAAATTGGTGCTAATGTCTCCAACTGGATTTTTACCAGGACGTGCAGGCGGGGAAATTTATGCAAGTTTACGAGATTATGAACGTCTGAAAAAAAGTGGTTATGCTTTGCCTGCTAATGTCGGTTTTATTGTCAATCTTCCTAACCGTCGTTCTTTAAGTCCTGATGCTGCGTTTTATACTGGCAAACCTACAGGCGGAAAGTTTCTTAATGGTGCGCCTGTGTTTGCTGCTGAGGTGCGAAGTGAAAATGATTACGGTGATAAAGCTGAGGAAGAAATGGCTAATAAACGCCGTGATTATCTTGCGGCTGGTACGTTGGTAGTTTGGGATGTAGATGTACTCAAAGAGGAAGTTATCAGAGTATATCGCGCTAGTAATCCTGAAGAACCGCAAGTTTATCGCCGTGGTGAGGTGGCTGAAGCTGAACCCGCAGTGCCAGGATGGACTATGTTAGTGGATAATTTGTTTGTTTAGCGATCGCCCACATACTAGTATAAAATAATGTGGCTATTCAGTGCGTAGGCGTAGCCAGCCGTAGGCATCGCTTCTAACTTTCGGTTAAGATAGCTACACGTTAAATATTATAACAATGGCAGAAACTGGCAGAATCAGGGTTGCTAAAGATAAAGCTGAGTTAGTAAAGGATTTAACATTAACGTCTTCAGATGGTGGAACAGGGCCTTTTCAAACCTATGCTGATGTGATTGTGTTTGCAGCAGCTTTGGGTGTCAAGCATAAAAAGCGGGTGGCTTTGGGTGAAATTTCTAAAAGAGAACCGTCACCTATTGGACAAGAACATTTCTTAATTAAGGGATATGATTTGGTAATCAAGCTACTAGCAATTGTTGAAGCTAAAGAAATTAATATTTTATCTTATGAGAACGAAAAATATGAAAATCAACGCCTTCGTATGTTTGAAGAATATGCTAATGGTGGGCTTGAGATATTACAAAATGAGTTAAGAGGTGCAGTAGACTATTCAGAAAGGCTGCTTCTAATTTTGATGGCTGAAAGATTTAATGAAATGCTACAAGAAGAAACAAATTTTGACTTAAGTCGTTTTATATAACTAGGAAAAAATATGCATAATTTTAAATATAAAGCAGTTCGTATAAAACAAACGAGTTCTGGTGATTGGTTGGTACTTTTTGCAGCTTCTGCAATAGAGATTGATCTTTGGGCAGGAGTACCGCAGAAAAAGAAAATTGGGGCACAATCTAAGGAAACTACTGGTTTCCAAAGAGAAGAAAACAGTAAACGTATTAAAGAAATAAGTGAATTTTACCGTAATGAAAAAAATATAATTCAGAATCCTTTACTGTGTGCGTTGCGTCAACCTAATGAATCGCTTATTAAATTTGAAGCGACTGAAACACATGGTAATGATAGTGAGAGTATTCAGCAAGGATTTTTAACCATTAACGCTGAGTTACTAGAGAAATTGAGTTTGCTGGAATTACTTAAAAGAGTAAAAGCAGATTTAGAAGTGAGAGTGCCTGATCTTGCCAATCAACTAGTTCCCGAAAAAATGATACGAGAACTGAAACAACGTGCAAAAATTATACAAAGTGATCGTAATAATCAAGATACATTTGATGAAAATGAAGAAGAGACTATTGAGGAAACAGATGATGATAGTAATTTAGGACTTTCATTAAACGATGAGTCTCATATTTTAGATTTTTGGCAAGAAATCGCAGCTTATATCTCTGTACTAGAAGAGATAAAAGATACTTTTGATGGTGACAAATTTTTAGACTATTCCAAAGATTCAATGATTGCCTTCCTACGTCCTATAGTAGTTGTTGATGGACAACACAGACTTCGAGCAGCAATTGGATCAGCAAAAGAAATAGTTAACCAAGATATATATAAAGATGTACTAGAAAAATTGATTATAGATAAACAATTGGAACCAGAAGAAGCTCAAAGAAAGATAGAAGCTGATGTAGCACGTAAACTTCCAGTTTCACTCCTTATGAATAATGATCCAGCAGAGCAAGTTTTTCAATTTGTAGTAGTGAATCAAAAGGCAACACCCATAAAAAATTCTCTATTGGGAACTATTATATCGACTAGTCTTTCTAACGAAGAATTGACTAGAGTATCAGATAGACTTGAAGCTGCTGGTATTAAGCTTGAAGAGTCAAGAGCAGTAACATTTCTTACCAGATATCCAAAAAGTCCATTTTATGATTTGGTTGACAGAGGAATTAATAATAATAGGAAAGACTTGCTGAAATGGAATGTACTTTCATCTATAGTAAAAATTTTTCGTGATTTAAAAGGAGGTAAACTTTTTCACGAAAGTGTTGATTATGCTGACAAATGGAGACGTGATTTCTTACCTGATTCAAAAATTGTCGAGAATTGGGAAATTGAAGAATGTGAAAGTGCTTTTGATTATTGGCATAGACTTGATGGTTGTTGGAGAGATGTATTTATTTTGTTCTGGACTTCAGTACGTGATAAATTAGCAGTACAAAATAACGATGAAGCTTACCATTACTGGGGTTCTCCAACCCGATCTAATATTTTTAATCAAACATCTTTGACTATCCTTGCGGCAGATTTCTTCCAGTTTCTCGGTGATCGAGGTATTGGCATTGATAGTGCAAATGATATCCCCTCTCTTGTGGATCAATGGTTGAAAGGCGTTGATCCTAACTACTTTAATCGTGACTGGAATCTAAAAGGAGTTAAAAAAGATGTTCCTGGTATCAAAAAAAGATGGTCAAAGCTTTGGGTAGAGTATAGAAAAGACCCACAGAGATTACCAAGATCAAATCAATATCGCGATCCACTTGGTACTTAAACTTTTTATATATAACTATGGAATTTGCAGAAATTAGCTCTTTTCTAGACACTACAGCAGATAAACTGGAAGAGTTTTGGGATATTAAATGCTTAAGCAATATAGCCAATCAAAGAGTTCCTGACTTCGTAATGAGCGGTCGAGGAACTTTGTTGAGAGCTGATATCCATATACTCTGGACGCAGTGGTTTATTGAATCAATCTGTGACCCAGCTTTATTTGCTAATTCTAACCAGGGATATGCTCACATATTTACAACAGTTCAAAGAAGAGTACCTGTTATTTTCTCTGGGATTACTGAAGAAGAAAGAAATAAAATTTCAACATATATTGCAAGATTGGTTGATAAAGAAGTCCAGCGTAGAAAGACTAGAAAACGTATTTCTCCTAGCCTATATGATAGGAAATTATTATGGGATATCTACGGCCCTGAACAACGTTGTTGGATTTGTGGATATAAATTTACTAAGTGGGCTGAAAATAAGTTCTTAAGTTATATAAACTATAATGAAGCTCCTCTTCCTCTGTTCGTTGACTATATGACCTTACATGGTCTGAAAGAACGTCATATTTGTGTTGAAGTCGATCACGCTGTTCCCTTCTCAAAAGGTGGTGACGAAGAAGATAATCTCCGATTAGCTTGTGGATGGTGTAATTCTCATAAAAGTAATCGAGTATCTTTGTATGATGTCTCTCTTAAACCACATACATTAGTTCATCCAAAATTAGGAAAACAGAGTATTCCCCACCCGTTTTGGATTGTTCGACTATTGTCTGTACGTAGATCCTGTGAATATGAAGGTGGCTGCAATCAAACTGTAGAAAATGGGCAATTAACTGTATTTCCTAGACACCCTGAAGGTGCCATGAATCCAACCAACCTACGTGTTATATGTCCTGAGCATGATCCTTTAGGCTCAAATCGTTTTGTGAGTAGAACAATTGCAGAGCAATTTCGTTAATAGCTAGTATTTCTATTTTTAAAGCTCGGTTTTGGAAAATTTTATATGTTCTTAGTATCCATTAACTTCAGATTTAAAGAATAGGCGGAAGTCCTACAGCTTTTGGTTCAACCAAGTCGCCATCAAAACTTATAGTTTTATCTTCCACAGTCCTAGCATCTGCTAAAGCCTTACGAAGTTCAGCAGATTCCATGTGATCCTGAACTCCACCCAAAATGTAAATCAATAACTTCGCCGCCAAATCTCGTCCAGCAACCTGCACCCGCTTTTTATTTGGATCATACAAAACCCCATACCAGAGAGATTGGGGATATTCCATACCACTAAAACCACCTTGCTGGTCAAACTTCCGCAGTTTCTTAAAAATATCTGCCAGGGACAAACCTTTTTTAAAAACCAAAATTCCTAAAGCTTGCGCTAATGCAACTTGAGCAACTGGACGGAAAAGCATATTTCCTTCACCTCCATCCTTCTCAAAGCTGAAGCGCCGTAAAGCAGGTGTATCCTCGTGTTCTAAAATTTTATAACTAGAAAGACTAGCCAAAGAATCAAATAGCTTTTTAAATTCCTCAATTCCCTGCTCAATTTCTTCATCCTCTGGACGCATGGGGATTAAACCTTTCTCCAAGGGTTTCCAGTGAGGAAACTTATGAACTAAATATCGCTCAGACATATCTTGTAGAGCTTGCAAAGTCGTCAAAACTGTAGAATTGGAAGCCACCGTTGCACTATTCCAATTAACACGAGGATTGCGCTCTTGTCGTTGTTCTAATAGTGGATGTGTAACTGCAATTTTTCTAGCAACGATCGCAAAACCATCATCTTCATTCAACTGTGTTAGTTGCCCTTTAGTCAAGGGTGCAGCCATCAGGTTAACATGAACAAAAATCGATCTCACCCTCCGCCTCGCCTCGGTGCGAGTTTCCCCAGGCGCTACCGCACAGATGAACTCAATACCAATTTTTTCCTTGGGTAAATTTTGCAAGTAAGCAAGGTCTACTTGGTACTTTTCTATCAAATCATTGACTGTAATAAAACTGTCATCAGCACCTTTATCTTTTTTATATCGCTGGAGTTTGCGAGTTTTAATTAACTCCATCAACCCCTGTACACCCATTAATCGGTGTTGACCATCCAGTGCATAAATAGTCACATCATCCTCAGAAATATTTAGCAGACCTACTTTAGCGTCTTTATCTAAGGGGATAAAATCTGTAGTAGACTTGGTGGCGCGTCCTTCGCTATCCCACTCAGCAGCTTTGGGATTATCCACCCACGGTTGATTAATTACTACCAGCACTGGCGGAAACTTATGGTTGTGTCGAGCCGCCAAATACTGCACTAGTGGCGCTTGACGTGACCAATCAAGGGGACGCTGTTGAATTTCATCAATACTATCTGCGTCAATCTCGACATTATCAGTTTCAGGATTATACTTTTTTTGAAACAGAGGTAAGCCAGAGGCGAAGTGAACCCGGCCTGCAAACCATTCCAGTGTAACAGAGCTAACATAAGCCTCAGTACCACCCATCTCGGTTTTTTGAACGAGAATCTGATCTTTTCTCCCTAAAAACTTCTCTAGGAGTAAAGCTAGTACCTGTTTTTCCTTGTTTTCCCGTTCCAGGTATTCTCTAGCTATGTCAGCAGTTGGGTCAGATGCACTATCTTTCATGTTAAATTTTAAAAACAGAATTGTATTATGTAGTTTAATTTTCTAAAAAAGTATATATCACTTCTAAAGTTTTTAAAAACTTTTTTCAACCCACGGAAGTGGATTTTGTCTGTGTTACTGCAAATTCTATTTGTCCAGATATTAGACCAGTGTTTCTAGAGGTAGGGAGAAATGACTACAGCACAACAACCAGAAAATAAAAGTCAGCAAGCACGTACTGTAGCAGAGTTAGTGGACTATATCCAAGCTCTCACCACCGAAATTCAAGAATTGTATTGTTTAGACCAAGTACCTTGGGTTTTAGGCGTGTCTTGGGGAAAAGATTCGAGTGCTGTATTGCAACTTGTTTGGAATGCGATCGCTGCTCTTCCTCCAGAAAAAAGAACTAAAACAATTCATGTTATTACGACAGATACTCAGGTAGAAAATCCAATTGTTTCTGCTTGGGTTCGTACATCCATGCACCAGCTCGCATCTGCTGCAAAAGAAAGAGAGATGCCAATTGAAACTCATCTGCTTTATCCCGCAGTCAAAGATACCTTTTGGGTAAACTTAATTGGCAAAGGCTATCCTGCGCCGCGTATGCGGTTTCGCTGGTGTACTGAACGGCTGAAAATACAGCCTGCGAATACCTTTATCCGTAATATGGTTCGAGATAATGGTGAAGTAATTCTCGTTTTAGGTATGCGTAAGGCTGAAAGCAACAAACGTGCGACCGTTATGGAAAAGCACGAAAAAGGACGGGTGCGCGATCGCCTGAGTCCTAGATCGAGTTTGATTAACTCTCTCGTTTATACTCCTATCGAAGACTGGCGTAATGATGAAGTATGGCTTTACTTGATGCAGTGGCAGAATCCTTGGGGAGGAAACAACAAAGACTTATTTACTTTGTATCGAGGTGCAACAGCAGATAATGAGTGTCCTCTAGTTGTTGATACTTCTACTCCTAGTTGTGGTGATTCCCGATTTGGCTGTTGGGTTTGCACATTGGTGAGTCAGGATAAATCGATGGAAGCGATGATCCAGAATGATGAAGACAAAGAATGGATGCAACCTCTATTGGATATTCGTAATGAACTAGACATTAAAGAGGACTGGGATAAGAGAGACTTTAGAAGAATTTGGGGTGAAGTCCAACTTTTTGAGCGTAACAAAGATGGGGAAATATCTGTTGAACCAATACCTGGCCCCTATACCAAATATTGGCGGGAACATTGGCTTAGACGATTATTGGAAGCGCAAACAAAAACCCGTCGGACAGCGCCAGAAAATATGCGCGACATCACCCTAATTACTCTAGAAGAAATGAGCGAAATTCGCCGCATTTGGCTAGAAGAAAAACACGAATTTGATGATAGCTTACCTCGAATTTATCAAGAAGTGACTGGTGAAGAGTTCACAGACCCACGTCCTGGTGCTGATTATAGCCTGTTAGGTGTAGATGAATGGGCAGTACTAGAAGAAATTTGTGAAGGCGATACTATGCACTTTGAACTCATGGCAAAGCTATTAGACACAGAACACCAATATCGCAAAAAGACTCGTCGCACGGGAATATACAACACTTTAGAGAAATGTTTTGATACGAGTTCGCGCTCCCAAAAAGATGCAATTGATAATGCTCATTTAAAACGCGATTTAAGAGAAGCAATTAGTCAAGGCGATGTTGTAAAATTCAGGGAAAAGTTTAAGCAACTGACATTGGGTGATGCTGAGGTCGTGGATGAAATAAAAGATACAGCAAATGAAGTATTTGTAAATTCAAACAATAATGTATCCGCAACTCCTCCTACAGAGGAGACTGAAAAACCTCAAACTTGGGCAAGTATGAAATTTAAAAAGGAAAACTCAAAATAATAGAAGACGGGAGTCAACCAAACTACTTAAAGAACGCTTGACAAAGCTGGGTTATCTTAAAACAAGCGAGGTTCTATGATTCAAGCCATACACAAATTAGTAACTTTTGAAGATTTTGCAGCTTGGCGGCCGGAGGGTGGGAGATACGAACTACATGATGGCGTGATTGTTGAAATGGCACAACCAGTGGGAGATCATGAGGATGTTGTTGGTTTTTTGGCTCTAAATATATCTATCGAAATTGGGCGACAAAAACTTCCTTACTTCATTCCAAAAACTGTATTAGTTAAGCCATTTGAAGGTGAATCAGCTTATTCACCAGATATCTTAATAATCAATCGACCAAATTTAGTGAATGAGCCTTTATGGAAAAAAGAATCAACTGTATCTCAAGCTACATCTATTCCCTTAGTTATTGAGGTTGTTAGTACTAATTGGCGAGATGATTACTACAAAAAATTAGCTGATTATGAAGCTATAGGTATTCCCGAATATTGGATTATAGATTATGCGGCTATAGGTGCTAGGAAGTTTATTGGCAATCCTAAGCTGCCTACTATATCCATTTATCAATTAATTGATGGTGAGTACCAAGTTACTCAATTTAAAGGCGATACCCATATTATCTCGCCTACTTTCCCAGAATTGAATTTAACCGCCGAACAGATTTTTCAAGCTGGAGGTGTGCAAATCTAGCCACGCTTACCAACACCGAGACAGATACAATCGCATTTCTTAACAGTTAGTGATGGTATTATCTATATTTCATAGACAATATTTTTTCTCAATGCGTCAGACAAAACCATCTAATTAATTTTATCTGATTCCTTTCATCACAAACTTTCTGCTTCTGCGATCGCTGTCGAACTCATGTTAATCTTAAAAATCAATGATATTTCTTGAACTCGTTCTACAAAACTTTGGCCCCTACAGTGGAAAACAGGTAATCAATCTTAACCCAAAAATTGATGAGGAAATCTCACACCCAATTATCTTATTAGGTGGGATGAATGGCGGCGGAAAAACCACGCTTATGGATGCCATTCGTCTCGCCCTTTATGGCCCCCGTGCCCAATGTTCTACTCGTGGTAATTTAAGTTATAGCGATTTTCTCAATCAATGCGTTAACAATAAAATAGATCCAGTTGCAGACACGCGGATTGAATTACTTTTTGAACATATTGAAAACGATAAACCAATAAAATATCGTGTTGTGCGTAGTTGGACAAAAAATCCTAAAGATGGTAAGGATACATTAGGGATTTTAGGCGACAGTGATACATGGCCGGATGCTTTAGTTAATATCTGGGATGAATATATTGAAAATCTCCTGCCATTAGGGATTTCTAACTTATTTCTCTTTGATGGTGAACAAGTTAAAGAACTTGCAGAACAGGAAACACCACCACCAGTTGTAGTAGATGCAATTCGTGGACTTTTAGGGCTAGAGTTAGCAGATCGTTTAGCGGTTGATTTAGATATTTTAGTTAACCGTAAACTTAAAGAAGTTGGTAATAGTAAGGATTTAGCAAATCTAGAAGAAATTGAAACTAGGTTAACCCAACAGCAAGAAGATTATCAAACCACAGAAGAGAAAGTAGAAATTCTCAAAAATCAGGTAGAAGAATTAGAACAAAAACAGCAAGAAGCTTTTGATAAATTCATTTCTGAAGGTGGGAAGATTGCAGCAGAACGCAATCAACTAGAACTACAGCAAAATACAAAAACTGCGGAAATTGAACAAGTACGTCAGTCAATGTGTGAATTGGCGGCTGATGTTTTACCTCTAGCATTAATTCCCAATTTGCTTAATCAGGCGCAGACACAGGGAGAAAAGGAATTTCGCCATCAACAGGTACAAATCTCCAAGGATTTGTTAATTGAACGAGATCAGCGTTTACTCGCTTGGCTACATCAAGTAGAAATTTCTCCGATACAAGTTGAAAAAATTCAATCATTTTTAATCCAAGATGTAGATAGTTTATATACAAAGACTCTCCAGACGGAAGCACCTTGGTTATTAGCTGATGATGAAACTTTAAGTCAACTGGATAATCTTATATATCACTTACAAAATTCTAAACTTTCTGCAAAAGAGAAATTAGCTATTCTCAAAAATAAAGAAGAAGAAATTCATACTCTAGAAAGACAGGTGCAAACAGCAGCAGCACCAGAAGATTATACAAAGCTGCATCAAGCACTAGAAGCGGCACAAAATCAAGTTGTTGAAGCTAAAGCAAATTATGAAACTATTCGCCGCCGTTTAGCTGAATTAGAAACTATTATTGCTAAGTCAAAAAGAGAATTAAGTGATTATACTGTAGAAAATATTAAGCATAAAAATAGCGAACATATTATTACCTCTGCGGCTAAAGTTCAAAATACACTCAAGATTTTTCGTGAAAAATTAACTCTGCGAAAACTCAATAAATTAGAAGAAGAAGTGAAAAATTGCTTCCTTTATCTTCTCCATAAATCAGACTTAGTGCATCGCATCACTATTGATACTAAGACTTTCAGCCTTTTGCTTTACGATTTAAATGGTAAACCCGTCCCTAAACATCGTTTATCAGCAGGCGAAAAACAATTACTTGCGATCGCCTTTCTCTGGGGTTTAGCCAAAGTCTCTGGACACCGCCTACCAGTAGCAATCGATACGCCATTAGGTAGACTAGACTCCTCTCATCGCAGCAACTTAGTTGAACGTTACTTTCCATCCGCCAGTCATCAAGTAATTTTGTTGTCTACGGATACTGAGATTGGAAAGAAAGAAGTCGAAACACTGCGAGAAAATGAAGCGATCGCACGCGAATATCTCCTCAAATACGACTCCTCCACCCGCCAAACAACAGTGATAGAAAATCAATATTTTTGGTAATAGATATCGTTTAAAAAAGATATTTACAATATATATCACGACCTTTGGAAAGTAGATAAGCAATTATGAACTCGCCCCATCTATTAAAAATAGAGAATGACCTACGTGTTCTGTCATTAGAAGAATTAGAATGGTTATTAAAACGGATCGCAAAACAAGTGCAAGAAAAAAAGCAAATAGTAAATAAATTTACTGATGTTAAATATATGAATGAACAACTAGTTGCAATGGCTAGTGATTTAGATATAAAAACAGAAATTAACTCTATCAATCATGAATTTGGTGTTACAGAAATGGATGGTTTGGAAAAACTGTGAGCATTGAAAGAGGACAAATTTATTTTGTCAATCTTAATCCAGTGCTGGGCCGAAAACAGGCAGGAACAAGACCAGTTTTAGTTTTATCTATAGATGCTATAAATCAATCACCTTTAGTTGTGACTGTAATTGTCGGTACGAAAGGAACAAATATTAAGCGTGATTATCCAACTAATATCCGAGTCTCGCCTGGCGACAGTGGATTGCTTATAGAAACAGTGTTCTTATGTTTTCAAATTCGTTCTTTAGATCCAAATCGCTTTCCTGCTGATCCATCTGGCAAGATTTCTGACTCCAAGATGCTTGAAGTTGAAACTGCGGTTCGCTACTGTTTGGGTTTATGAACGAAAACTACCTCAATTTTTAGGAAGATAATGGAATCACCGATTGAAAGGATAAAACTCTCCCAAACAGCTAAAGACCAACTTACCAAACTTAAGCGCAGCACCAAAATTGACCAATGGAATATCCTATGCCGTTGGGCATTTTGTCGTTCCCTCGCAGAATCAACCACACCCTCCCCTGTCCCAATTCCCCAAGATAGCAACGTCGAAATGAGTTGGCGCGTTTTTGGTGGCGAAATGTCCGATATACTCCTCCTAGCCCTCAAGCAACGCTGTCACAATGACGGTTATCCCACCGATAAAGAAACCCTCGCCACCCAATTCCGCTTACATTTGCATCGAGGAATTGGCTACTTAGCAGGCGATCCAAATATCAAGAAAATTGAAGATTTAATTGAACTGGCGGTTAAAAATTGAAAGGATATTAGTTGACTGTTAACTGTTCACTGTTAACTGACAAATAATATTATGCCTGAAGCGCTAGAAATCGAGCGTCATAGAGCTGCGATCGCTCGCATTGATATATCTCGCCCTGTACGACTGGCTATAGAAGGGTCAATCCTCAATCAAGACACCACTTTTTTTGACTACGGCTGCGGCTACGGTGGCGATGTCCAGCGAGTAAAAAACTTAGGCTACACCAGCGCAGGCTGGGACCCTTACTACTATCCCGATGTCCCACACATCCCCGCCGATGTGGTCAACTTGGGCTATGTCCTCAACGTCATTGAAGACTCAGAGGAACGCCGTCAAAGCCTAATCCAAGCTTGGGAACTCACCGGTAAAGTTTTAATTGTCGCGGCTCAAATTCTGATTAACGCTCCCAGCAAAACCCAACTTGCTTACAATGATGGCATTGTGACGCGCCGCAATACTTTCCAGAAATATTACGAACAACAAGAACTCAAAACCTATATTGATGAAGTCCTAAATGTAGATGCAGTACCGATCGCACTAGGCGTTTACTTTGTTTTTCGAGACGAAGCTGAAAAAGAAAGTTACAAAGCTATCCGCTTCTTTTCTGCGACTTCTACACCGCGAGTCCGCATCCCTACTAAGCGATTTGAAGATTATCAAGAACAGTTGCAACCACTCATGGCTTTCTTTACCAAACGCGGTAGACTACCCGTAAAAGGCGAATTGGAGAATGAACAGGAATTACTGAGCGAATTTGGTAACTTCCGCCGCGCCTTTGGTGTAGTTTTGCAAGCTACTGATGAGGCTGAATGGGATGCGATCGCTTATCGTCGTTCTCTAGATATCCAAGTGTATCTCGCCCTCACCCACTTTGATAAACGCCCTGCATGGCAGAAACTAGCCCCAGAAATGCGCCACGATATCAAAGCCTTTTTTAGTAGTTATGAAGAAGCTTGTCAAGTAGCTGACCAAAAGCTTTTCAGCTTGGGTAAACCTGGGGTAATTCAAACTGCTTGCGAAAAAAGCAAAATTGGTAAACATACGCGCGGTGCGCTTTATGTACATGTTTCCGCATTAGCAGCACTTGACCCCATACTACGAATTTGTGAAGGTTGCGCTAGCCGTACCATTGGCCGTGTCGATGAAGCTACGTTAATCAAATATCACACTGATAAGCCGCAAATATCCTATCTGTCTTACCCCGAATTCGATACTGATCCTCACCCCGCGTTAAAAGCCAGCATCGGTATTGATTTAAAAACCCTATTCGTCACTCATCGAGACTACGAAACTAGGGCAAATCCGCCGATTTTGCATCGTAAGGAAACATTTGTTACCAGCAACTACCCACGCTACGAAGAATTTGCTAAACTCACCCAACAAGAACAGGAATTAGGGCTGCTTAACCAAAAAAGCGACATTGGTACGCGTGAAGGTTGGGAAAAATGCCTTGCCACACACAGAGTAGAAATCAGGGGGCATCAGGTTTATCCAATTCAAGAAAGTTAATAAAACGCTGACACTATAAGGTTATCCTGAATTTGTATTTAACCCAAGTAAATCTTGGTAGTTTGTCATGTTTGCGGAAATTCACACAGCAGCGATGACAGTTTCAATCCCCCATCGGGATTAATAAGGAACTGCCGCCACTCTGATAATTCAAACCTTTATAGGTACTAGTTACATGATATGCTTTTACATTTCCTCGTTGGATTTTATTGATATTTCCTCAAAAGAGGCTAAAAGTTGAAACTATGAGGAAAATTAAATCGCTACTGGGAGTTTTCGGTAGTCGCAAGATGGCGGCTTTATTATTTTTAGGTTTTTCATCGGGTTTACCGTTATTGTTAATCGGTAATACCTTAAAGGCTTGGATGACCGTAGAGAAGGTAGATTTAGCCGCTATTGGTTGGTTTAGCCTCGCTAGTTTGCCTTATTCCTTAAAATTTTTGTGGTCGCCGTTGGTAGACAGGTTCACCTTACCAATTTTGGGACGACGACGGGGTTGGTTAATTTTGACGCAGATTGCTTTGATTGTAGCGATCGCATTCATGGCTTTTCAACAACCAAAACAAGCATTACAACTACTAGCCATCAACGCCATAGTCATCGCTTTTATCAGTGCAACTCAAGATATCGCCGTTGACGCCTACCGTACCGATGTTCTAGAAAAACTAGAAATGGGGGCTGGTGCAGCAGTTTTTATCTTAGGTTATCGAATTGCCCTGTTAGTCGCAGGTGCTTTAGCCTTGATACTTGCTGACAAACTACCTTGGTCATCGGTTTACTTGTTTATGGCAGGGACGATGGTAATTGGTATTTTTGCGACCTTGTTCGCACCGGAACCCAAGGAAATTAGCCCTCCAGCTTCTCTTGTTGATGCTGTCATCTTGCCCTTTGGGGAATTTTTTCAGCGTCAAGGGGTTATCAAAGCTATTCTCATGCTTGCATTCATTACCCTATACAAGCTAGGTGATGCTTTGTTGAGCAATATGACCACGCCTTTTTTGCTGCAAACAGGTTTTACCAAAACCGACATTGGGGCAATTCAAGTGGGGATGGGGTTAATTGCGACAATTGTCGGTGCTTTAGCAGGTGGTTCAATTTTGAGTGCTATTGGTATCAATAGATCGCTTTGGGTTTTTGGTATCCTACAAGCAGTAAGTAATTTAGCTTACTTTTTTCTAGCATACATCGGTCAAAACTACCAAGCTATGGTATTTGCCATCAACGTAGAACAATTTTGTGGTGGATTGGGGACAGCAGCCTTTGTTGCCTTTTTGATGAGTCTTTGTAACCAGAGGTTTTCCGCAACCCAATATGCTTTGTTATCCAGCTTAATGGCTGTCAGCCGCGATATTCTGTCGGCCCCTGGAGGCGCGATCGCTCAAAGCACGGGTTGGCCTGTATTTTTCTTAATTACCATCGCCGCCGCCGTACCAGGACTACTCCTATTACCAGTATTTGCCCCCTGGAACCCTCAGCCAGTGGCAGTATCCAGACCAGGACTTGAGGACGAAGAAGAGGATATATGGGGAATCAAGTAGTTATTGCTGTCGGTACATTCATCCTCTTACTTACTGGTTTATTACTTGGCTATGTTCTCTCGCAGTTAGTTCTAGGATTTCTAGCATTTAACCTCTTAACTTTTTTCGGAACACTCAGCCTAATTTTAATTTTTGGGACACTTTATTACGTTTTATTTTGGCAGTTACGAAGAGATCAGTCCCGACCATCAACAAATCAAGAGATATCAAACCAGATAGACGATGATGTATCTGATAGCTATCTAAAAAACAGACTGATCGCTAAATTATCTGGTGACACTGCCGCAGCCGAACGGTTAATTGAACAGGCAAAGGAAACTTATCCTGGGATGCCGGAAAATTGGTATTGCGAAAGAGTGCTTGATGATTTGGAGCGCAGCTAATAGTGCTGCGGGAGCAGGGGGCAGGGGAAGCAGGGGAAGAAGAACTATTTATTGATTCTTGAGCCATGCCCAATGCCCAATGCCCTATTCCCTATTTCGATATACAGAAAATTGCTAAAATAAAGAATACTTCATAAATCTTGAGCTAAGTTCTCATAAGAGTTCCTAGCCTACTTTGCAATTAAAATATGGCTATTTTTCGTCAATACATCGCTCCACTGCTTGTAGTTTTGGTATTTGTCTTTGCCCTAGTCGCAGTTAGCGCCCGCATATTTTTACCCTCTGATATGGCAGCACCGGCACCAATTGAAGAGGTTGGGGTAAGTTCTCAACCCACTCCTGCTAATTTGCCACCAACAGTCCAAAACTCAGCTAGTTAACTCAATAAACGCCAGAAGTGTCTGAGCAACTACTACCGGGGTATATTATTCGCCGTGGTTCCTTATTGGAGCGATCGCTACTGCTTAAGTTCATGCACCGAACTTATCAGGATCTCTTTCCCAATGAGGATTTTTCTCACCTAGAGCAAACAGTTAAGCAATACTTTTCTAGCGATACGCCCTTGTGGTGGGTAGAAGAAGAGAGGGATCAGGGGGACAAGGGGACAAGGGGACAAGGGGACAAGGAGAATAATTATACTCAATTCCCAATTCCCAATTCCCCATGCCCCATTGCCTGCCTTTGGGTGGGCAATGCTATAGATCAAGTACAGGGTAATCGCCATGCTCACATCTTTATCCTCTACGTTGTACCAGAACATCGGCGGCAAGGTATTGGTAAAGCCTTAATGCAATATGTGGAAAATTGGGCTATTCAAAGAGGCGATCGCCAGATTGGATTACAAGTGTTTCAATCAAACAAACCCGCATTAAATCTTTACAATCAGTTAGGTTATCAAACCCAATCCCTGTGGATGGTAAAATTCCTGAGTGCAGAAAAATAAAATAGAGGATAGCCGTAATATACTTTAGTGTTTGAGTATGTAGCGGTTCTCGTTTGGATAAAATTCGACGAGGGGAAAAGAAAGTGTATAATTACGCAACTTATAAAGTTTTAACTTATTGGCACGGGGGATTATGTGTTAATCCCTTTTCGGGATTGAAATGAAATTATGTATGACGAAGACGATCTAAGCCTACTCGATATTGAGGAGGAACTAGAAAGCCCCCTAGATAAAATAGAGCCATTAACTGACGATTCAGTTGTGGCGAAGCCCGATCCTGAAGTGATGCTAGCCCTCCTGGAAAATCCCCAGCCCCAGCAAAGAATGTTAGCAGCGCGTGCTTTTTGTGATATAGAAGATGCGCGTGCTACCCCTCATCTGATTCGCCTGTTAACTGATATTTGTCCCTTAGTCCGGGTGAGCGCATCTTATGCTCTCGGACGCAATCCCAGTTCAGAAGCAGTGGCTCCATTAATTGCTCAACTAAACAGTGATTGGAATGGCTACGTGCGTAAAGGCGTTGTTTGGGCTTTAGGAAACTGTCGCGATCGCCGTTCTTTACCGCCCCTAGCAGATGCCTTAAGAACTGACATTTCCGCAGTGCGTTTGTGGGCTGCTAGCGCCTTAGCACAGATGGCAGAGGTTGGTTATGAAGCAGTTATAGGGGCAATACCACCATTAATTGAAGCCTTAGTCAAAGATCCCGTGGCAGCAGTGCGAAGCAACAGTGCTTGGGCAATTGGTCAACTGTGCCGCGAATTGCCTTCTAATGTAGTTTATGCCACAGCGATCGATGCTCTAATTCAAGCCTTTGCCGAAGACCAAGACCTAGGAGTCCGGGAAGACGCGAAAGCTTCACTGTTAGGAGTGGGCGATCCCCGTGGCTTGCAGCTGATTGAAACCCTCGAACAAGAAGGGTGGTTTTGATTTGGGCATTAATCACTTAAATCTGAAATCCTAACTCAGCATGGCCTAACCTTCAGCTCCAGATTTGACCAAATTTAAGTCATAAGGGCGCTCAGTATCATCTTCGCCCAAATACTCACCATTTTGAATTTCCAGAATGACTAGCGGTATGTGTCCAGGATTTTCTACCTTATGTAGGGTTGCTGCGGGAACATAAGTTGATTCGTTTCGATTCAGTAATATTTCCGCATCGCCACAAGTAACCTTGGCTACACCGGAAACTACAACCCAATGCTCATTGCGGTGATAATGAATTTGTGGTTTGATGCCGTGTCTGGGCTTGATTTCAACACGGCTAATTCTATAGGTATCTCCCTCCTCGATCACCTCCACCTCACCCCAGTATCGTGTGCCTGAATGTGGAGGCAATTCGTTCATATTTGACTGAGTATTATTTTCGTTGGGAGTCATAATGAATTTCTCAACCAGATAAGTATTAGTATTTTTCTGTAATTTACCGTAAACGGGATAAACCTGGATAGGGATATACAGTCACAACTGCTGTAACTTTACTCTAGGGAATTATTCATCCCCCCGTATACTGAATCCGATAAATCCGATTATTGGCTTCTTCTGTTAGCAGTAAACTGCCATCTGGCAGCACCAGTAAACCTACAGGTCGTCCCCAAGTGGTTGGTACAGAAGGATTTAGTAAAAAGCCTGTGAGAAAGTCTTCGTAGTAGCCAAGCGATCGCCCTTTACCATCGAAGGGAACAAATACAATTTTATAACCAGTACCGCGATCGCGGTTCCAAGAACCACGAAAAGCAACAAAAGTACCGTTTTGGTATTTTTCTGGAAATGTTTTCCCATCATAAAACTGCAAACCCAATGCTGCTGAATGCGCTTGGAATAGGACATCTGGCGTTTGAGTACGGGCTGCTAATTCGGGGCGTTTACTTTTGCCATCCGTTTTTTGACGCGGATCGAGGTTGTTTGGTGTCAGATAAGCATAAGGCCAGCCATAAAATGCCCCCTGTTTAACCCGTGTTAAATAGTCTGGAACCAAATCATCACCGATTCCATCGCGTTCGTTAATACTGGCGTAAAGTTCCTTAGTTTCAGGATGAAAGTCTAAACCAACAGGGTTACGCAAGCCGGAAGCGAAAGTTTGTTGCTGGGAACCATCTAAATTCATTATCTGTATTGAAGCCCGTGGTAGGGGTTCCTCATCTACATTAGTTCCCGATCCAACTGAGACATATAATTTATTGCGATCGGGTGAGACAACGACATTGCGCGTCCAATGGTTGTTATAACCTTGAGCGGGCAAGTCGGCGATTTTTTCTCCTTTACCTGTAATCTTGTTTTGACCTTGAGTATAGGGAAAACGCACCACAGCATCTGTATTCCCCAGAAAAAAGGAATTATCTGCAAAAGCCATACCAAAGGGTCTATTGAGTCCGTTGTCCCCACTAGCAAAGGTTTCTCGAACATCGGCTACGCCGTCACCGTTGCTGTCACGTAACAAACGAATTCTGTTTTGCCCGGTTTCAGTCACCAGAACATCACCACTGGGAGTTAAAGCTAGCCAGCGTGGGGCATCTAAACCTTCAGCAAAGACGTTAACTGTAAAGCCTCTTGGTACGCGCAGCACCGGATTTTGCGGAATAGGCACAACTTCAGGCCGCTTGGAAGCACTTTCTGTTGCAAAGGGTGCTGGTAAATTCTTCAGATTTATCCGAATGGGTGTAGGTGAAAGTGCTTCAGTACGAACAATATTTTTTGGCTGTGTAGGATTCTGTGTCCGTTGGGCAGAAGATACAGATATTTGGGGTATGGGATTATCTGAGGAAGCGCGTGTCTGGTTACAGGCTGCTGCCAAAATCATTAAAAAAACTGGTAGCAATAAACGCGCAAAAACTTTCATGACGGTGGACACTATGACACAATTTTCTTACTTTAGACTTGAGACTTAATAATTGTCGCCAGTCTAAAGTCCGATTTTGCTTACTTAGTCACCCCATTAAGTTACTGGGAAAATAATTTACTCTCTCATTCCCAATGCCCAATGCCCAATGCCCAATATTCATACATATAAGCATTTGTTAGTCAATAAAAAATTTTCAAACTCTGCTGCTGGTAATGGACGACTAAATAGAAAACCTTGCATAGAATTACAGTTTTGTTGGCGCAAAAAAGCAAGTTCTGCTTCCGTCTCTACACCTTCAGCGATTACATTTAGATTGAGATTGTGACCCATTTGAATTAATGCTTCAGTAATTGCTGATTTCTGTGGATCGTTAGCAACATTATGGATAAAATAACGGTCGATTTTTAATGTGTTAATTGGTAAGTTTTTCAGATAAATTAGAGAAGAATAGCCTGTACCAAAATCATCGATCGCAATTTTGATACCCAAGGATTGCAATTTGCTCATAGTAGCGATCGCACTATTTACATCTTGCATAATCATACTTTCAGTAAGTTCTAGCTCTAAGTCATCTGGTTGCAAATCATTGATAGTTATAAAATTGACTATTTTATTAATAAAATCTGGCTGATTAAATTCAATTACTGACAGATTGACAGCAACAATCAAGGAATTAATTCCGGCATCACGCCAGATTTTTATCTGTTTACATACACTTTTTAATACCCATTTACCGATTGGAACAATTAAACCTGTAGACTCTGCTAACGGGATAAATTCTGTTGGGTAAACTATCCCCAATTCTGGGCTTTGCCAGCGCAATAGACTTTCAGCAGCTACTATTTTCCCAGAAGCAATATCGACTATTGGTTGATAATAAATTTCAAATTCCTGGAATTTATGTTGTTTGATAGCTCGGTGCAAGCAAATTTCTAACAACTGCATTTTGGGAGACAAGTTGTTAATTCTAGTCTGAGTAGATAAATATCTTTTTAAAGTAGCGTGCTTTTCCAACCGATTCATGATGGCACTTAATAACTCAGCCCGACTAAAGGGCTTAGTTATAT
This sequence comes from Nostoc sp. UIC 10630, assembly GCF_010747425.1. Classification (NCBI taxonomy): domain Bacteria; kingdom Bacillati; phylum Cyanobacteriota; class Cyanophyceae; order Nostocales; family Nostocaceae; genus Nostoc; species Nostoc sp. UIC 10630. The sequence goes on along the minus strand of NZ_JAAGOG010000053.1, from coordinate 3,451 downwards.
AGTCATCGGCCCCCATATCCATACCTTGACGAAAGTCAGATTTGGCAGATTTGGCAGTGAGAAAAATGAAGGGAATTGTTGCCGTTGATGGATCTTGGCGTAACGCGCTTAGAACGCCGTAACCATCAATTTCTGGCATCATCATATCACAGAGAATTAAGTCAGGAACTTCACAGATAGCCAAATGCACGCCGATCCTACCATTAGCGGCAGCAATGGTTTCAAAATCCTCAGCTTCTAGCAAATCTAAAATATTTTCACGGACTGCTTCCTCATCTTCTATTATTAAAATTTTGGGCATAAGTTACCTCAATTTATTTTTTATTATTTAATGATATAATGACAGTAAACTTTATACCAAATCACGATGTACTTGTGACAAAGATTTTATATTTGTAGATATCTATAATTTTTTTTACAAATAACATTTCTAATCGAATAGAAATGGCAAGTCCAAAAGCCAGAATGTTTAACTTTTTTCCACACTTGATAACCCATGATAGGAAAAACATTTTTGTTCATAAATTTACTAGCAAAATCTTCCCAATTATTGCAGATGTAAATTACTGCTGGGCTGGAGAAGAATAAATATTGCAGATGTTTAAAATTTTCAACTAGCGTCCACCATATTTCCCAATATGAACGCCTAACTAAATCTTGTGGTTGTAGTCTGCTAAAGTTGAGTTCTGTTTGGTTCGCTTTTAGCACGATGCCTTCTGTTATTAGCAATCCGATAAACTGGAAAGTGGCGTTGAATATAGTGCGAAATCGTCTTTTACCCTCACGCAATGCTACTTCTGCTACACGGGAGGTACTATTCACAGAAACTCCAATGAGATGATTCGATTTGTCGTATCTGTCAGTACTATAGCGCGTGCTAGTGACCATTTGTACTTGGGTAATTGTCTCTTAACGAGAATTTAATATCCTACCTCAAACGAACTAAAACTGGTGTCAATACTTGTCGGATTTTGGGGAAAACGGTAAGGGGAAAGGGGAATTAAAAAACTTTTAACCTTTTACCCAAACTCAGTTCCGAGTTAAAAATGCTTAACTGAGCAGTATTGATACTGGTGTTACCTCTAGTTTTATATATCAAAAAATAGTTATCTAAAGCTGCTTATATTAAGTATTCTCCAATATTTTGGCCCTAAATAAATAGGAATATTTGGGATATAAACACAGCAAAAATTATGTTAATAATTACAAAGTGGCTTATATCTTGGTAGTTCTGAATTGGGAAGATACAAAGAAGAAACTTGTTCAATGATTCTCCCTTGTCCCTTTTATCTCCCCCTACTCCCCTGCCTCTCAATACTTTTCGGTTAAGGGGGAAAGGGTTTAAATTTGCCTTTACCCCAAACCCAGTAAGCTTTCTCCAGACCACAAGAGAGATTGTTGGGTTTATCGGAAAAGTATTGGCATGCCTCTTCACTAGGGATGCAACTGCAACCGCCGTTCGCCGTAACGCAATAGTCTTTCTATAGTTACAAGTCGATTTTCCCAAACTTTGACTTGATAGGAATTCGACTTAATTTCTTGGCTCATCAATACTCGAAATTGAGACTGGAATCGAGTTAGAGAGGCTTTTGCCACTAGTAAATTACTAGGAGAAGGGGAAGCAGCAAGCTGATTTAAAGCACTGCGTAAAACTTCTGCCTGGTTGTTAAAATCTGATATTGTCTGGGCAGGTCTTTCTGGTGGGTCATTTTGGAAAACAAATTTCCATTCTCGTTGCAGCGCAGTGTAACGGATGGCGGCAGTTTGAAAAGGTTGGCGGTGGGGAATCGGTTCACTTTTTGTAGATTGAACTCTGCCTTGGGTACTAATAAAAAGCTTTTGTAGATCGTTATTAAAATTCTCTGCGGCAAAGAGTGCGTAACCACTAACTGGCAAGTCCCTTACCAACTGGAGTTGATCGAACGTCCCGATTGTTGGTAAAGAAAGTAAGCGAATTCCTGGCACTAACAATGTAGCTCCCAATTGTTTAGAGGCGATCCAGGGTTGGGCTAGTCGTTGAAAGCGAGAAGTATCTAGAGCATAAGTCATGGGAACGATTAAATCTACATCTCCCCGTCTTGCCCAAGTTTCCCAGTTTTGTTGAATTTTCTGAATTCGCTCTTGTTCTGGCAAAGGAAATACAGCAACCGACAAAATCAAATTCGGTCGTTTTTGTCGCAACTGCTCTGATACTTTCGCAACAAAGCTATCAACTTGCTCAGTGCGAAATGCTGTCCACTTTTGCCATAGTTCTGGTTGACTGGGGGAAATATTTATCGGATCTATGCCAGTAAGTTGCTGAAACTGCGCTCTTGCAGCTTTGCCATAACCATAAATTCGACCTGCTGATGGGTCTTGAAAGGGGTAGCGAATGTAGTCTAGTTGTAGACCATCCACGTCATAGTGAGTAACGATTTCCTCGTACAGCTTGAGTAAGTATTGCCGCACTTCGGGGTTGGCTGGGTCAAAGAATTGCTTAGTCTGACCAACGGGAATCATTTTGCCAAGATTATCGTAGTTTGCCCAATCAGGATGAGCCGCCAGCACTGGTCCTGGATAATTTGGATTAAGGTTGATAATCTCATTGTGCCGTTGATTGCCAGCAGCAAAAGTCCAAACCCAAGCGTGTAATTCCATGTCGCGCTCATGGGCTAATTTCACCGCATCTTTCAGTGGGTCCCACCCATGAATTAGGGGGTTTTGCTCTTTTGCAACTTGGCTGGGATAAATGGTATAGCCCGCATTAACAGTTTCAAAGAAGACAGTATTAATCCCAGTTTGGGCCAAGCGATCAAAAATCTGGGCTAATCCCGCCTTGCTACCAGCACGAACAATCGTCCCCCTATCTAACCAAACTGCCCGAATTTCTGGTTGAGCTAACCTCCGATCAATTGGGAACTGCTGCCACAAAATTGTCTTTGCTGCCAGCCACTGCTGACGAGCTAGAGCATAGTTTTTTTGGGCAATCAATTGGGGTAAGTTTTTGGAAATTACCCTTGCTTGTGCCAAGGCTTGGTCTTTGCTTGTGGCTAGCCCACCCAATTTAGTTGAGGCTAATTGTATTGGCTGCTCCTTGACAGATTGGGAGTTGTAGGTTTCCAAATGCCTAGAGGACTGTTTTCCCTCAGATATGCCAACGCCTTCTTTAACCGCATCGGCTGACACCGCTAAATGAGCGCTTTCCACCCGGCCAATGAGATTTTCTAGCTCTTGCTGGAGAGCGATCGCTTGATTGTTGTCAATCGGCTCATTGGAGTTGGGTGCAACATCTAGACGCACCGCCTGTTCCAGCTGGTCAATGGCCTCTTGCGAACTTGGTGGTTTAACTATAGGAAGCGCTCTCGGTATGGGAGCAGTAGCAGTTTTAGGAGGAAGAGATGAGGGAGATGAACTACTCCTCTGTCCCTCTGCCCCTCTGCTCCCCTGCTCCCCTGCTCCCCTGCTCCCTGCC
>NZ_JAAGOG010000052.1:0-42329 GCF_010747425.1 Nostoc sp. UIC 10630 | reverse complement strand
CTACGAGACGCTTCGCCAACGCGAACGCTATCAGTCGGGGATTCAGACCCGCCACTGAATTGTTGCACCACCAAATTTTCAATTTGGTGGGGGTCTTAAACCCAATTATTCAGACGCTCGCAGACTCGCTCTAAGCGAAGCCATGCCGTTGGCGTTCGCGGAGCGTGTCGCAGACAAGCCTCTCGAAGAGAAGGCTTTACGCTGCGCTATCCGCCAGCGATGCACTGAGCCTGTCGAAGTGTCGCACAGAAAACATTGCTGAATTCTGACTCCTGACTCCTGAATTCTGTTTAATAAATCAGTCTTTTTAATTATCTTTAGGGCAAGAGTTTATGAATAGCTATAAGGGAGAATTTACCCTAGATAACCTCGTTTTTAACGCTAATGTAAAGGAATTTACGCACCAGATTAGCGACATCTATGGATTAAGCAACCAAGGTACAATTTCCCAGAAAGAGGCTTATACCCAGATTCAGGTCTTATTTGAAGCACTCAAGCGTTCCAAACAGGAACTTAGAATTGGCGAAAACTCTTGACAGTGCAATGCCGAATGGCACGCTTGTTAAGCTAAAGGGTTTGCAGCGTAAGGATTGCAGAGGTGCAGGGGTGCAGAGGGGAATTTTTAAATATCCGTTCGTATACCTTAAACTTCTTCTTTCTCCCCTGCTCCTCTGCTCCTCTGCACAAGAGCTGCCTTAATGATTTTCCCTTTACAAGCGTGCCATTCGTGCAATGCCAAAGACTAATAAGTAGGGGTGAAATTAACGAGGCTGTCCTTAGCCGCCACTTAACTTTCAAAATCTTTGCTGTGTAAAGCTGACAATAAAAATGCACGACCATATTAGCGCTGGGGGGAAAAGGGATGATTTCAAGTCCCCATTAGCGGAACTGGTAAGTAGTCCAGTGGACATCGCAGCGCTGGAATAAATAGTGAAAAAGCAGTCAACCAGTTATGTCAAAGATAAGAAATTCTGCGAAGAGCGAGGAGAAATTTGATCCCAAAATCTACGATAAAGGCGATCCAAATGATAGCAGCGTTGGCGAACGCGGGAGCGTGTCGCAGACAAGCCTTTCTGAAAGAGACTCGCTTCTAATAGAGGATTCAGCCCCCAAACTAGCTCAACGATAAAAAGTCCCAACCAACCAAGCAAAGCCCAGCACCAGCATCGGCGTTTCTAGCCAATCTTCCAACTGTTGCAGCACTTCGCTGCGCTCATAATCTAATGCAAGCTCTGACCATTGGTTCAGATAGCTCATAACGAGTTCGATGAATGAGACTGATAGACTTTTAGCTGTGCCCGTAATTGAGCGATTTCACTCGTCATATCTAACACCATTGCCGCTCCGACTAAGTTCAGCCCCAAATCTCGACGCAAGCGTTGAATCTGAGCAATTCGCGCAATCTCGCGGGAATGCAGTAAATCACCAATGGGTTCAATTACGCCTAACTCAACGTAAAACCTCACCAGGGTAATCGAAGTCTTAGTGATTAATGCAGCATATTCAAAGCTGTAAAGTTGTTCGCCTTCGAGTGAAACTACGGTTTTTGAAAGGCTGAAGGTCATAATTTTATCTCCTCTAATTGGGTACGTGGGTTAAAGCTAGTGTTTGCCTGGATTTTTTCGTAGTATTCTTGCTCGATCGCACTCAGGTCTTGCGGGGTGACAATCTGAAGTTTGGCAAATAAATCACCTCGTCCCCCTTTTGGCAATGTCCAGCCTTTACCGCGTAGTCTGAGCGATTGCCCCGATCGCACCCCTTTAGGAACTTTCATCATCACGCTACCATCGGGGGTAGGCACGCTGATTTCTGCCCCTAAAACCGCTTCATCAGGGCGAATTGGAATGTCACAAACAAGGTTATTGCCTTCAAATCGATAGAAGGGATGGGTTAACACTTCGATAGTTAAATACAAATCGCCGCGCTGTTGAGAGAACGGACTAGGACGACCTTTACCCTTGAGCCGAATTCGACTGCCTGGTTTTGCACCTGCGGGAATACGGACGTTGATCGTTTCGTCGTCGAGTTGCAAACGCTTTTGGACACCGTGAAATGCTTCGGAAAATGTGAGTGCGATCACAGCTTCAGTATCTGGTGCAGGAGCTTGAGAACGAAATCCCCCATTAAAATCATCAAAACCACCAGTGGAGGTTTTACCTCTCGTTCGACCCAGCAGATCGTTGATAAACGAATCAAAGTCGCCATACTGATCGAAGTCGGTTGTACCAACATTAGTAGAACTACTGGGTGGTGGCGCTTCAGTGTAACCAGGGTGATTCCAGTGCTGACCAAAGCGATCGTACTTCTGCCGCTTCTCTGGATCAGATAATACCTCATTCGCTTCATTGAGTTCTTTGAACTTTGTTTCTGCGTCTTTATCTCCAGGATTGAGGTCAGGATGATATTTGCGGGCAAGTTTGCGGTAAGTCCGTTTGATTTCTTCAGTCTTTGCGGTTTTGCTTACTCCCAAAATGGCATAGTAGTCTTTAAAATCTGTTGTAGTTGGCATCAGTTACCTCTTGTTCACGTAGCGGCAATTTAGGAGAATTGCAGGTTTTTTTCGGTGGGTGTATTTTCAGTTAGAGATAATTTCCAATTCAATCATGCTAACAATTGCTCTCACGAAGTCTAGGGAAGCTTCACACTTTTTATTTGAAGGCGATTCTTGTGTTTTGTATAAGTAAAGCCACTAGCAATAATCATCACAAAAGCAGGAGCCGCAAGCCATAACCAGAAACCAGGAAGTAACTTAATTAATAGAGGCTGACTATCAGGATTACTACCATTAGGTAACGCAAACCAATATGTTGAAATTGTGCCTGTAAAACCTACAATAATTGAACAAAAAGCAGAAGCTATTGAGAACTTGTATTTCTTTTGGACGAAAAAATTACAGGAATACCAATAAAGTGGATTAGCCAACCAGCCAATAGCCGGCGCTTGAAGAAATAACAATCCAAGTATTCCCCCAATCGTAACTTCAATCCCCTTCATGATATAAGTTGAACCTGTGTGTATTGTCTTGGGTTCGATTATCTCAAAAGTTAGTGCTGGCAAGCTAAGTGCCATTATATAAATAAATAAAGATATTCCTAATAAAAACAAGGGTTGTGTTAAAAAAGATGCTTTTTTCATCAGGTGGATTCTATACAGAGTTACTCGGCTATTCAAGATAAGATGAGAACAACATTAAAAGTGCAAATATGATGTTTGTTTCGATTGCAGTCCATCAAGACGCGAACTCATAGTGAATCTCTGTAGTTCTTCCTTTAAAATAAAGCCGAGTGCCTTCTGGATACTCCCATCCCACCTCGCCTTCTAAGGGAATAAGCATCCCATTACAAACTGAATATTCCCAGAATCGACCAACCCAAGGCATAGCAGTCAGCTTGTCACGATAACGAGCCTCAGCCCGACAAGTAGCGATCGCCCCTTCAGCATTAAACTGAAACACTAGGGAAACAGTGGTTGCACCATCCGTCAAAGTAGCGCGAGCAGAGGTATCATCAATCGCTTCCCAGCGCACACCCTGACTCGGTAATAGGGCAGTAGGATACCAAGTTGCCTCAGCAAAGAACCGCAATAATTCACCTTGGTTTGCTTCAGGCGTACTGTGTATTTTTGCAACCGTAAAAAGACCAAGTAATGATGCGTGTAAGTTACCTTCTCCTAAGAGATAGGTATCATGAACAAAGGCATTAACTCCTGGAGCCATCTGGATGCGTGCATCCCAATCAAAACCGAGGCGTTGAGTCATCACAAGTTGACTGGCAGTAAACGGATTCCACTTGGCTTCCGTTTCATTCAGATTGAACTGTCCTTGCTGAGAGAGCTTGACCACAGCCACAATCGGTTGTCCATCCTTGAGTACTGTCCGAAAAAATCGCTGTACGGGTTCTGGTAAGCCTTCAATTTCTTTTTGCTCATAGATTTGGGGCTTAATTGTTCGCCGTCCATTTATTAATTTGGCTCGTAAGTTCTCAGTGTTTGACTGCCAGCGATAGCTACCATAGATCGCAGCAAGTCCGAGGCAGACTATGATTAAAACACCAATCATTGCAATCCATTTTATACACATGATGCTTACCTATGGTTGTTAATTCAGAATTTGATAGATTGTTATGATAAGAATGATTATGAAAATAGATGTATAGATTAACTTAGTATATTTGGCTAACCAACTTGGAAGATAAATATCAAAGTTGTCCTTTTTGGAATTTGAATATTTTCGGGCAAGCAGATTTAATGGGCAGTGTAATTTAAACGTTAGTAGGGTTAGCCCTTCTAGAAATACAAATCCATAACCAATCCAGAGCCAGAGTTCGAGTTTATTGGTGATGGCAGCATAAAGCATATAGAAAATCACAAAGTTGAAGAATACCCATATCAACGTGTGAATGACTTTAATTAGCGTCAATTTTGTTTCATTTTCCATATAAGTTTTAGTGTAACGGATGGTTGTTTTATTTCCTGAATGAATTGATTGAATATGATATAAATGTTCTGAAAATCAATTTTGAACAAGATAAAATTGAGTATGGCACCAAAATAAAATTAGACGATTTGACAACCAGCAACTTTGCCAACAACGACGATCGCAGCAGTGATGACACCGAATACAGATAAAGCGACGACAAATGGTGATCGCACGAAGGCGTTGCTAAAGTAAAGAAATTAGTTGATCGGTGCGATCGTCCGACTCTTTTCTAGCCGAGCGATCGCTACAAACAATGTCATCTCTGCTATTGCAAATAGAATGAGGGCGATACCTACGGTGAGCTACGCTAACGCATTCATAATTTGCAGTTTAGATAGCTGATTTAAGTAGCTATTTGAGGTTTTTCTCTACCAAATTTCCACAGCAAGATGACACCCAAGCCAAACAGATTAACTAAGAAAACTACTAACCCTCCAAAAAATGGAATTAGTGTCAGAACCGTTAGGATCGCCAAACCCACCAAGAACTGCTGCTGTAAAGACCAATTGCGATTACTGACTAGGCGTTGACCGACAAAAAGTGCCACGCCTAATGATCCGACTAGAGAAGTGACGAGCGCAGTCAGACTTAGTAGTGGAATCAAGGGAATACCAATAAGCGTAATCGCCAGGAACACGCTGAAAAAGAGAATGGCGACAATCGCCCCCATTCCCCATAAACCAGTCAAACTAGGGTGCTGACGCAATTTTGTAGCCAAGTTCGGTAGGAACTGTGGGCTGGTATGCAAAATAATCAGTCCGAGAATAGCTGCTACTACGGCGGCACTAATTCTAAAAATGGCATTGAAGAAATATTGAGCGAAGAAGCTAATTCTGACTCGATCGGAACCATGCATCATCCCATGTTGATCGCTGAATGTGGTACGTTCACCACTAACGATCGCACCTTCTTCCTGTACGATTTTGCCGCCAAAGGAGTAAGCATCACCATCTACCCGCACTCCTTTTTTTAGGATGACATCCCCACCAAAAGCGATCGCAGTTTTCAAAACTCTGGCATTAGGTGATACCGTAACACTCCCTCCAAAAGCCAGGGCGTTTTCAACAACTTGATTCTCTGGTACAGTTACGCTTCCACCAAAGCGAATCAGGTTGGTATTGTTAATATTAATATCAGTCTGCGCCAGGGCATTGCCTGCAAATATTAAACAAATACTGGCTATAAAAACCAGAATTAATTGTTGCCATTTCATAGATTTTATCCTCCTGAACAACAAGAACATCGACATCTGAGATTAACCGGAGATGATATTACGAACAATTTCGCCGGATCGTTGTAACCCCATTTTTAGATGAGTTATTATAAAGTTCAGTCAAAATCAAGTCTTCTCGTTTCAAGATGCTGGCATTAAATTGTAGATACTGCTTTGCTATCTCCTCAAGATTTCTCCGATTTGAAAACTGCACCCTTAATTGCATCTCAAGAATATCTTGCTCAGAGGCGGTCAGTGGTAGTGCTGATGGCACGTTAGCGTACTACCCCCGCTTTCTAAACGGGCATTTCCTGATAGCAGTAACTACAGCGCCAGTAAAGTTCTCCCAAACGTACATGACGGAGTAAAATGTCTGAACAGTTAGGGCAAAAATGCTTACTCATCATCGATTGACTAATTGTTGTAGATATACTGAATTTGCGAGGAGTTGTTAATAAAGCTTTATTAAGCATATATTTGACTAACCTTTGTCAATTTGTTGATAAAGGTTAGTATGACACTCTAAGATTAGAGATCATGTTTAATCAAGCGTTTGATTAGTGTATAAGTTGTACAAGTTTTACTAAGATATTTTATTTTTAACCTTTATTTAATAATTTTTGAGCGTTTATCTCTCGTATGGTGTAATTCCATTAAAAAAAAATATTTACAACATATAAATTGACTGTAGTAGAAGTATAAATCTGTATGCCTCTACCCATATATCATTATTCTTGAATAAATTCTGTTTCTTGTTCTTTTTGGAATAATTTATTCTTTGGAGGTCTCTTAACCAGACGAACTTTCATCCACTGGAAGGAAACAAGGTTGAGTAACAGACCGATGATGAACAAAATCAGCATAAGCACAACCTGATACCAAGCGATCGGTTGCACCACTGAATCTGCAACAAGATGGCAAAAATTTAGTACGGTATATAATATGGTTAAACCAAAGTGAATGCTTCGGTAGCGACTCGAGTCAGTAAACACAGTAGCAATGATCGCAGCTATCGGGAACACAAAAAAGCCCAACATTAACCACATAATCGGGGCAACTTCTGCTATGCTTTGTGCGTGGGAGTCAGCTACACCAAGACCGTGAAAAAGAGGCATTAATCCCAACTGACTGTGAAAGAGAAGTCCCAACAAGAAAACGATCCAAAGGGTAATAATTTTTTCTTGATGTTTGATTACCATACTGTTTTGCACTCCCATTATTTTTCAGTAATTCGAGTTTGGGTAGCTAACAGAATAAGAATAGAGTAGCAAGGATATTGTAGCGAGAGAGTGCTTTTAAGCTTTCCATTTTAATTATTGTGTTGGAGAGCTTAATAGCTGCCACCCTCAGATATCCATAGTACTCTCTGAATCCTAATTTGAAGCAACTAAATTTGAGATTTTTGTAACGATTTGAAGGCTTTCAGTACAACTTATACAAGTCAGACACAATTCAACCTTGATTTCCAACAGCAGAATGTCACAGTAAATCTGGTTAGTAGATTCGCGATCAAAAAATTATGAAATTTGTAAACGTATTTCTTGCTGCCGTTACATTAATTACTGCTTCAGTATTGTTACCCAAGAGTATGAAGTAATTAAATCAGAATAGGGAGCATAACTGACCCAACAAGAGACAGATTTCGGATTTGGCGACTTAGCCAATCAGCGTTTTCGCGTAGAATATGCAGAATACTACCGTGAACCACTGTTTCTATCTGTATCTGCTCCTGTAAAGGGAAGAGTAGCGGCTTTTGAGGATACTGGATAATTCCTGTACCCCTTCGACTACATAGCGGTTAGGGACATGATTTAGAATGTGGGCAATTAACTATGTTACATGAATTTCTCTTAGAAGAACGTGACGAAATTCTCGCCTTATGTTCAAAAAAGATCGCGCGTCTTGCTGATTCCATGAGTTCGAGCGACGAAATGGAAAGAGGATTACCTGTGTTCTACGATGAACTCATTCAGGTATTACGTGCTGATGCTGATATAGATGAATCTGGGAAAGCAAATAACAATTCTATAGAAAGTCTTCACAGAGCCGCAGCAGAGCGCCGGGGGAAGGAGTCGTTAAAACTTGGCTACAGCATTTCTCAGGTTGTTCATGGCTACGGCGCTATTTGTCAAGCTATCACTGAGTATATTCAGGAGAATACTAATCAAACAACATCCCCTCGTGAATTCAATCGATTAAATTTCTGCCTCGATATCGCTATCGCTGAAGCGGTTACAGAGTTTAATCGAGGTCAGCGCGAGAATGCAGAGCGGGATGAGGTTCTACGTCTGGGATTTCTAGCACATGAGTTGCGAAATGCTTTGACCTCCGCTACTTTAGCTTCCCACCTTATAATTACAGGGAAAGTCGGAACCAATGGAAGTACATCTCGTATTCTTGAAAATGCCCATAGGCGTATGAGAGACATTATTGATCGTTCACTTGTTGAGGTGCGACTGCGGAACGAATCAACCCGACAATATCAGAGATGTCGAGTTATTCACCTAGTCAGTGAAGTTGAGGCTACTGCATGGTTTGAAGCAAGTGCGAAATCAATTAAGGTGTGTGTTGAGGTAGCGCCGGAATTGGAGGTTTTAATAGATCGTCACCTAATAATATCTGCCTTATCGAATCTGGTTCAAAATGCCATTAAGTTTACGAAGCAGGGTGGGATTGTATGGATACGCGGTAAGGCTGTAGGTGGGCGTGTTTTGATTGAAATAGAGGATCAATGTGGAGGACTCCCGCCTGGTGAGGTGGAAGAACTTTTTAAGGCTTTTTCTCAGATGGGAACAGATAGATCAGGATTGGGGATTGGGCTTACAATTTCACGACGCGCCGTGTCCCTAAACAAGGGTGTACTCTCAGTTCGGGATATCCCCTATCAAGGATGTGTCTTCTCAATTGATTTACCCAAAGCTTCCTCCCCTCTCCCCACTACATAATCCTCTAGCTCCATCTTCGCTGCGCTCGCTTATGTAAACTCCAACTATTTTTCTAGTCTTTTTATCCAAAGCTAAAAAGAAATAATTTTAGTTACTAAATCTCTATTATCACTACATATTTACCACTACCAAAATGTTTAGACTTGCTAAAAATCAACTATACGTTAGTATTTCCAAAGCACAACGGGAACCAAGGTTAGGACTCAACTATTTAACAACGTTATAGATGTTATTAGTTATGAGTTGACTGCTCAACCAAAATATCCACTCTCTCTTGCATTTCTAGGTCGTATATCTCCAGACAAGGAGCGACATCATCATTAAAATCTGCTATCAGATAGAAAAGACCGCACGCAGCTACTCAACTTAATTGTTGCAGTGGTTATTATTTATTTTTTTCAGCCCGGAGCGAAGATATTTAGCTAGAAAAGCCTTTTCGATAATATAACTAGTTGTATAGTTTTGAGGAATGAGATGTAGTGCTTGTGCAATTAAATCATTTAAGTTTGATGGGTGTTCATACCAATTCTATATGAGGCTGCATAGAAATGTAGAATAGAGAATATGGAAGATAAAACAGTACAAGCAAACAATGAGAAGGTCTTTCAATCTAGACATAAGCGAGAGTGCAGAGTATTTATCCAAAAGTCTCAAGAAAGCTCGCACCGCCTTTGAAAAAGAACGTTTACAAATGCTGTGGTAGATAAAAACAAGACAAGTAACGCAGCACAAGGAATTAAGTCAAAGGCTAGGTAGAGATGGTTCAACATTAACAAGATGGTTACAAAGGTATCGACAAGGGGGACTAGAAAAACTTCTAGAGGTGAAAACTGCCCCAGGAGCAACACCTAAAATTCCAGAAGAAATCCTCAAAAAGCTGGTAGCAAGACTGGAATGCCCACAGGGTTTTAGCAGTTATGGTCAAATTGTGGAGTGGTTGGAGCAGGAATTTCATCTGCAAGTCAAATATAAAACGATCTATCGCTTAGTACGCTATCAACTCAAGGCAACACTCAAAGTACCTAGACCTGTTAGTAAAGAGCAAAATGAAGAAGCAGTGAGTCTGTTTAAAAAAACATTCCTCTAGCTTTACTAACTTTGCAAAACCTTTAAGGCATTGGCAAGCGACTGCGTTACCTGTGTCAGGATGAAACCAGACTAGGGCTAAAAACAGAAACTGGGCGAGTGATTACGGCTCGTGGTGTGAAACCCATAGTCAGTGTACAGTGGCCAAGAAAAGCGTTCTGGCTGTATGGGGTGGTCGAACCGTTGGCAGGATGGCATTTTTGTCGGGAATATCCTCATCTCGATAGTGAGAATTTTCAAAAATTTATTGATGCCCTTTCTCTTGAATTGGGTGATGATATGGCTTTAATGCAAATGGATCAAGCTTCTGCTCATCAAGCTTTGGCACTGGCTTGGCCTGAAAATCTCATCCCTATTTTTCAACCATCTCATAGTCCTCAACTCAACCCAATTGAAAGATTATGGCAGTTTATTAAGCGTCAGTTCAAGGGTGAGAATTTCTCAAATTTACAAGAATTGCGCCAACGGGTTCAACATGAGCTAGCTCAAATGTCTTCCGAGTTAATCTCCTTTTTGACCTGTTATGACTTCATTCTTGAAGCTCTATTTCACGAAGCTTTATTCTATGCATCTTCATAGAGAATTGGTATAACGATTTATGGCACAATTTAACAGTGATTGCAACTGCTCGTAACTAATCCCTAGAATTTGTTTCGTTTGGTGTGGATACTTCTGGATATAATCAAAAATCATAACTAATACAGAAAAATGATAGACACTTACTTAAACGTTTTACCATTTTTCTTTTCCTAAGTTAATATTTCGGACAAGTCTTCTGATGTCTGGCGATATCTGCGCGTGGATAGCTTCTCGAATTAATCCGGAACTAAGGCAATCGCCTGAGCAACCTTTGTAAACTATCTTTGCACCAAGTCAAAGTTATAGTTGCATTGTACATTCAAGTCAAATTCCATAAGCATCAAAATATACCGTAGTAACCACTTTTAAGAATTACAATATTTTCTTTTTCTGCCCTATAGTCGAAGCCCACATCATACAGTAAATGACTGAGCTTTGCCCTGTTAATCTTGACAAACTCGATGATTTTAGTCGGATAGCCCAGTTTTGTCAAAAAGATGAGCAACTGATCTACATTAATACCAGAGAAATAAACTGTGTCGCATTGTTGCTTGTTTGCTAGACAGATTGTTTGGCAGTTTTGTAGTTCTGGCCAGAGAATCTGGTGGATATCGATTTGCTGACAGTCAATATGAGCAGAACAACAGATTTTTGATGCGACATCGGAGAGTTGTTGCGCTGCATTGAAAAAAAAGTAGAAGTTTTCCAACTGGGTTTGGCGATCGCCGATCGCATAGGCAATTCCTGAAGAAACTGTACTCCCTGGGTTGCCAATATACATATTAATTGTTTCTAGTTTACGAGTACCAGAAACAAGTTCTTGGTCAATATCTAGGGAAAACATGAAATAGGGAAAACTATCCCTTGGTGAAACATCGCAATCAATGTACGGAGCGATCACCTCTAAAACTCGCTGCATCGAGATATTTCTTTCTCGTCTTTGATAATCGTAGAAATAAAATTCCCAAACCAAGCGATTTCCTAGCCATTTGATACCCCAGACTGTTTGAAATAGTCCAATTGCCTCACGAATAGATTGAACAATTTGAAAAGCCCGCTCGTCAACTCCTACGATTTGAAAGGAATGAAACAGTAAATTGACGGGGCGTAACTTATTTTCTACTGTAGCTACTGGCATATATGGCCATAAACAGTAATTAAAATATTTATCTTGAGCAGTCGTATACTCAAAGTCATCCTCATCTAGCTTTCTTAACATCATCTGCCTTCAAGTCCATAATAAATGTTGAAGAAATTCTGACCATCACGGTGTATTCCACCGGCGATATGTCCCAAGAACTTGTCTTTAATTTGAGTATAATGAGGCAAAAACAAATTTTCGGAAATGGAATAGTAACGGAACATTCTGACGAGAATCTGTTGTATTTCCCGCACTCGGAGTTTTGCTGGATAAATGTTGAGATCGTAGGATTTTCTAGAGTTATTTTCTTCTATTATTTCTAGATAACTTAGTCCATTATCACCTGAACGGTTAGCAGCAATTTCGAGAATAATATTACTAATAGCAAGGGATTCTGAATGTGCATTATCCGGATAGATCTGTGAGAGCTTGTTAACAATATCCTGGACTGATAGAGCAGGATATCGGTAGTATTTAGTAATAATCTTGTCAGATTTCTTTAAAGGATTCCACTTAAAGCTTAAATGCAAAAGCATGCGATCGCGATTATTAGTATCCTCATGATTGTCCAATTCTAGATAAACTTTGTAGAGACTTTTGTTGTGATTTTCCTCAAAGCCAAAATGGACAAATTTTGTCAAGTCTAAATGCTGTTTGCTTGACGCTAGAAACTCCTCAGGCATAGCCAAATCAGAACATAAATCTAGAAGTCTTCCATGAGGGTTATCTCCCAGCGATCGTTTGCTGATACTCAAGAGGAAGCGATCTGCAAGCAGGGTTTGCTGACAAATTCTCAATGATTGCTCATAGCCGTAGGGAACTTTGAGATTCGTAATCAGTTCTAAAAGCTTTTGCGCCGATGCAACTGTTGATTCTGTATGGGGATTGGGAAAATGCACTGTCCTTTTAGGCTAGGAATGGAGTTTGTATTGGCAGAGGAGAGAGAATATCTTCCTGCCAGCCGAACTTTTTGATGTAGGCTGTATTCAGTCCAAGACACTGACGAGAACCACATTTTTCTCGGTGAATACACTGAAAAAAACCGTTACGCATGAACTCTGTCCAAAAAGCATCATCAATAAAAAGCTTGGGTTGATCGTTGTTTAAAGCTTTGCTATACTCTCCTAAAAGACACTCTGGAAAGTTTTTGACTTCTATCGCCAGACCTTTTTGCCAAGCTTTGGCGATCGCTTCCTTGAGAAAAGGAAGTATCTCTGTATACGGAACTATCAGGTCTTTTTCATCCGTTTCATTCATCGGCCAGTAATTCCAAAAATCCATTTGTACCAATCTGCGTAGGTGTGCTAAACAATCTACTATTCTAGGCAAGTCACGGTAACTACGCTTGGTTATGACTGTATTTGTTAATAGGAATACATTCTCATAGGCATCTAAATTTTCTAATCCGCGCATCATCTTCGCAAAAGCTCCCCTAACAAGTGCGATCGCATCGTGGGTTTCGGCATCTGCTGCCATGACACTAACAAAGTATTCATCGATACCCGCCTCTACTAATTCCCGGCAATAATTCTCGTCTGCTAGACGGATGCCGTTAGTTTGGATGCGAACATGCTCGAATCCGTTCTGGCGAGCCATGCGAGCTAAATCTGGTAAGTTTGAACTGAGGGTAATTTCCGAGCCTGTAAAGATTGCACCCTTCCAGCATCGGTGTTGCTGATTATAGCTCAGGATTTCCTGAAAGCGTTCCATCGATTCCGGTTTGAGCCAATCCATTGTCCCTTCAATCATGCAATGTTCGCATTTGAGGTTGCAGCGAAAGTGCATGGTGAATTCGACATATTGTTTGGGGTCAAAATATCCCATAAGTTTCCAGATTAATAGTTTTGAGATAAAAGATTATAATGTTTTATGTTTTGATTAAACTTTGCTTTTCTTGGCGACGATGAGAAAGAATGGCATTTCCAGGTTAATTGATTGGATAGTGATCTCCTCAAACCCTTGAGCCTTTAATTGTCTTTGGTAAACTAAGGGAGAACGAAAATAACGAAATAAGAGGAGCATAGGAAGTAAAGAATAAGGCAAGGGTTTATCTGTCAATTCTATTTTCCCTCTTTCAAAGATCAGTAATGTGCCGCCAGGTGCTAGGGATTTACTGGCATTGGCAATGAATTGCTCAGATGCTTCTTCTGGCCAATCGTGAAGTATGGATTTAAAAGTAATTAGATTAAATTCTGTGGACAAAGAATCTACTAAGGCATTTCCTTTGATAAAGTTGATTCTGTTAGCTTCTGGTTCTTGTGCTATGTGAGCTTGACCGAGATCGCAAACCAGAGGTAAATCAATCACCGTTGCTAGTAGCTTTGGGTGTTGCTTGCAGATTTGTAGGACAAATTCACCACTATTACCGCCAATATCCAGAATGCGTTTGTACTGGCTAAAGTCATGATATTGCAAACATACCTGTGCCTCATACTTGGTTAGGGTTGTGGTGATTCGCAGCCAACGCTTTGTTAATTCATAGTTTTCAGAAGTTGGTTCAAAACATCGGTGATAGCCAAACAGATCGAAGAGGCGCGATCGCTCCATGAATTGGCGTGAATTTTCCAGTAATAAGGTGAAGTGGTTGGCAAAGTCAGGCGCAATCCAATTGGCGAAGTCAAGTTTAACTTGCAGCAAATCGCGATACTGTAAAGCGATCGCAAATTGGGAACTGAGTTGGATCTGACCGTTGTCTTCTTCGATTGCCCCATTGATCTTGAGTAAATCGAGCAATAAGGCTATTCCCGTGCGATCGCTTAGAAGTTTGCGTTCGAGAGTATCCAGCGTACAAGGTTGATTTTGCTGTAAATAGTCGATTGCTCCGATTTCAAAAGCACTTTTTAGTACTTGCGCCTTGACGAATGTATTAATAAAATCATCAACGCAGAGGTAGGCGAGTGCATTTTGGGTATTCATTGTGCAATTCGTTCCACCATTGTGTTGAAATTACGCATTGATTGTAGATGTAAGTAGAGCAATTCCAGTTCATTTGTCTGTAAAAGGTCTACAAGCTGCTCCCCCGAAAGCTGATTTAAGCGATTGCGGTTAACTGCCATAAAACCTGCTAAAGATGATTGCTCGCCTGTATCTAGGGTAAACTTGGCCCTCATTGGTTCGAGCAAATCTAGTGCTTTGAGCTTATTGCAAAAGAGTTGTGTGCGCTGATGTTGCATCTGGAATTCTTTGAGAAATGCCAGAACACTTTCTAGATATTGGGTTTGTGCTCCTTCGGTATCAAAAAGTCGCTCGCCACGTCCTTCTTGATTACACCCAGCAAACCCTTCATCAATGCAAAGTGTAAAAGTATTTCCCTCGTCATTACTAGAAAATACAAACGGATAACGTCGGATAAAAGCGGGAATATATTTTGCTTGCCAATCTCCTTTTTCTGTGAGGTAAAGGTTTTCCTGCTCTTTAATTCCCAAGATAGCCACTGCCATCACCGATGTTTCTGTCTCCGTAAACACAATGGCATATTCTGTCACTGCTTTGGGAAACTCCACCGCCATTAAGGGGACTGAATTGATCTGTCGTGCAAAACTGTAGTCTGTGCCTGTTTTGACTGACCAGTTGCCATGTCTTTCCTGGGTAATGGGCGTTGTCTGTTCGTAGATTAGTAGTTGCTTGTTCACTTTTCAAGTCCTTTGCTTTTTGTCAGATTTACGCCCCAGGAGTACTTCCGGCATTATTCGGTAGAATACCTGTATCATTTTCTTTACTTCCATTAGTATCGATATTACCTGATTGAGTACCGGGTTGAGGATCGCGGGGTGAGCCAGTGTCAGTATCAACAACTCCTACTTCGCCATTAGGTTCTGTCAGGGATTGGTCTGCGCCACTGGTTCGACCAAGATTGGTGACAAAGTTCTTCCAATTATTATTAGGTATCCGATTCACTGTCGGCTCACCAAATTGACTGAAGGGAACGAAGTAACTGTTAAATTCACCATTCCAGTCAATTAAGCGATCGCCTCCAGTGTTGCCAATCAAGACATCTAATCCACCGCCACCATAGATGAAATCGGGGTCAGCATAGGCTGGCGCATCTGGTTGGTTGTTCAGCCCACCATTGGTATCTAAGTTATCATCAGCGTTCATTAAGTCGTCTCCTAAACCACCAAAGAGACGGTCTTTACCTGTACCACCAACCAGCCAGTCGTTACCCAGATCGCCAAATATACGGTCTTTTCCATCTTCAATCTTGACACCTGCATTATCAGTAGCCTCGAAATTCAGCAGGAAACCATTAATCTTAGCAAAGGGGTTATTCGCATCATAGGCGGCTAACTTGCGAGTGGTAGCATTGTAGCCCAGTGGGTTGAGATTAGTGACTGGATCGGCGTTATGGAAGGCGGCTAAAGCCTCTGCACCCGATATGGCATCATCACCAGCACCACCGTGAATAAAGTCATCTCCTAATCCGCCATATATAACATCATTACCACCCTGTGTCCAGGCGAGGGAAACAAATGCCTTAGTCAAGCGGCCCGTAATGTACTCAACTGCACCAACTTCGTTGGAGGCCGAGAAGGTCACTTGGAGATTCGGGGTTGTTAATCCGTAAAGTGTTTCGGTCGAACCGTTGCGGCTAGTACGAATCATGCCATTATCGCCGACTATCCCATCTTCCCCAGCACCACCATAGAGACGATCTGCGCCATCTTCACCAAAGATATCGTCGTCTTGACCGTTACCGAACAAGACATCGTTGCCCGCCATTCCGTGAATTTGATCGTCACCACCTTCACCAGAGATGATGTCAGCAAAACCGCGATCACTTGTGCCAGTGTCACCAGGAGTATAATCTAGCAAGCGGACTGCCCTGGGGATAATTTTGAGAGTTGGGTCGTAGTTATCGTAGGTAAAGGTGATGAAGTTACCTGTAGCTCTACCATTTGTGCCAACTAGACGATAAATTATGCCGTTATCACCCAAAATAACATCTGCATCCAGGGCATGACCTTGACTCGATAAGTTGCCTAGATGGTTGCGTGCAGTTTGTGTTCCTGCACCACCAAAGATGATATCTACTCCTGTCGGGCGATCGCTAGGATTAATTAGACCAAATAGACTGGAACTATCGCCAATGATATCGTCCTGACCGAGATTACCAAAGATCGAGTCATTGCCACCATTGCCTTCGATATAGTCATCGCCATCAGTCCCTGCGCCACCAAAGTCTTCCACTGATTGACTTGTTGTTAAAACATTGATGGAGGTAGAACCATCGCCCTGAATGGCATCATTCCCAAGCTGCCCGAAGATGACATCATCATCAGCACCACCCGCAATCATATCATTGCCGGATGTTTGCGGTAGTGGAGTATCGCTGTGGTCGTAAAGGACGATTTCCCGTTCGCTAACCCCTGTGGGATTAGTTTGGGAGGTGGGAGTTACTAACGGGTTGCCATTGCTATCGTAAATAGTGGCATTGCTGAGGGTGCGGATGCGCG
Source organism: Nostoc sp. UIC 10630 (assembly GCF_010747425.1). Lineage (NCBI taxonomy): Bacteria > Bacillati > Cyanobacteriota > Cyanophyceae > Nostocales > Nostocaceae > Nostoc > Nostoc sp. UIC 10630. Next base: position 25,435 of record NZ_JAAGOG010000052.1, on the reverse strand, counting down.
AGCTGATTGAGTTACCCTTGCGGAGAATCTTAGCATTGTCACCTGCGATCGCGTCGTTACCCGCACCACCGTCAATGACATCATCGCCATCCTGACCGCCAGCAACGTTGTGACCGCCCCAAATGTCGTCATCGCCTTCGTTGCCTGTGATAGTGTCATTGCCTTGTCCGCCCAGAATGATATCTTCACCACCATCTCCTACTAGGCTGTCATTACCACCAGCTTCGCTATTTTGGGTGTTAAGGGAGGTAAAGGTAAACGGATCGCTGGCGGTATTTAAGGGCAGTGCGTTGGCATTAATATCGCCCCTGACTTCACCATGATCGCCGAAGATCAGATCGTTACCAGTACCGCTAGAGACTGTATCAGCACCCGTTCCTGCTAGTACAAAGTCATTGCCAGCACCCGTTGAGATATTATCGTTCCCGCCATTATTCGGGTTAGTGGTGGTAATTATGTCAATATCGGCTGCATTGCCATCAGTTCCTACATAATCTACGATACCGTTATCACCCAGGACAATATCGTTTGCGCTGTTAGTAGTAACCGTGTCGCCACCTATACCAGCTAAAACGATGTCTTCACCCTCGCCTGTAGTAATGCTGTCATTACCGCCAAGAGTAGGATCGGTGGTTTCCAGACGCTGTAACACACCTGCTGCGTAGGTGGCAGTGCCGTTATCGCCAATGACTAGGTTTTGTCCATCACCTGCCGTAACGGTATCATTACCATTACCCGCTAGTACGATATCGTTATTTGCACCAGTGCTAATTACATCATTGCCACCGACTTCTGGGGCTGTGGTATCAATGAGGGAAAGTGCGTTAGCCGCAATCGAGATAGTGCCATTGTCTCCCAGAACAATATTATTGCCGTCTGCGGCGCTAATCACATCACTGCCAATACCACCAACAATTATGTCTGCACCTGTGGTAGTAGTAATTGAGTCATCGCCACCTAGAGCGAAATCAGTGGAGGCAATTTGGCTGACTGCGCCGTTAGTACAAGTAATTGCCCCGTTATCGCCCAAGATGAGGTTATTTTCAGTACCGCCATCAATGCTATCGCCCAAAGCACCACCTAAGATGGTGTCATCTCCTGCATTACCAGAAATTACATCAGCACTTCCTATGGTTGCGTTAGTGGTTTGGATGATATCGACGGTAGCGAGATTGCTATCGTTAATCACAAAGTCGATTACCCCATTATCCCCAATCAGAATATCTGCGTTATCATCCCCAGTAATATTGTCAGCACCAGCACCGCCGAGAATCCGATCGTTGCCTGTATTACCCTGAATATTGTCGTTTGCAGCACCAGACGCATTCGTGGTTTCGATGCGTTGGACGTTATCGGTGCTGAGAAGTTTGGGTGTTGCGGCAGTCTGAGTTACGATTCCGTGGTCGCCAAAGATGATATCATGGCCTGCATTGCCAGCGATCGCATCTTGACCAGCCGTTTCAGTTGTAGGAATGCTGAGAGTGCGTCCAACTAGGTCAACATTGAAACCAGAATCGCCGTAAATAATATCGTTTCCGGCTTCCCCTTGAATGTTATCGTTGCCAGAACCGCCAGCGATTTGGTCGCCTGCTTGAGAACCGCGAATACTATCATTCCCTGCACCACCGTAGATAACCACGTTATCAGAAGAAAGGGAAGCATCAATGGTATCGTTGCCTGGGTTGTTGAAGTTCCAAGCAAGTCCAGGTTGAATTGTGGTTCCTGTGCCTGAATAACGACTACCATCTGCGGAGGTATCGCCAAAGATCGCTAAGGGCGCATCTAATCCTCGTGCATCTGTGCCGCCGCGATCGCTTACGGTAATCTTGTCATTGCCACCGCCTCCATGTACGGAGGTAATCGCGCCATCTGCTGTGCCTGTAACCGTTAGTTCTTCGTCTCCCTGTCCTAATAACAATTCGACAACTTCTAAACCGCCATAATTAATACCATCAGGATTCATGCCAAATCCGGTTAGGGTTGAAGCACTCAGCGTTCCCACTCCATTAGCTGTGCTGCCATCGTTAAATACAGTAACGGTATCGCGACTGTTGTTCTCATTGACAAAGAAGTTCGGCGAGAGATTAGTAATGGCAAACTCGCTATTACTGTCGGGCAATTCCCACTCAGATGCGGGTAAGCTGGCGTTTTGTAAGGTGAGTACAGTTTGACCGGGGAGAGAACCTGCTGCAACACCAACTATTAACCAGAAGCGATTAATACCTTTACCCTTACTAATTTCCAGGGTGCGACCGACCAAAGCAGATATATCTGCGATCGCCGGATTAGCAGCGATAAATGCTTGCAGATCGCTCGTTTCTACCGTGAGGTTATCAATTGCCGAAGCTGCTCCCGTGCCATTATAAGCGAGGACATTGCCCGTTGCTGGCCGTTGATTAGTTTCACCAGGTAGAATCACAGGATCGCCTAAACCACCCGCAGAACCTTGACCAGAGAATCCATCAATAAATAAGGCACCAGCAATGCTATCTAGTTTGTGGGTTCCTGCTTGAGCAACTAACGCCCCATCTGCACCTACTACTGCCGCACTGTCACCGCCGATGCTAAAGCTATCGCTACCTAAACCGCCGAAGAGTTTGGTTGTCACTAGATTGCTAGTGGAGAGGACGAAGAACTTGTCATCGCCTTCAGCACCATCGATTTCGAGAATTTCAATCTCATTGTAAGTGATGCTGCGACCCGCACCGAAGATACCGTTTGCGGTAACTAGGAAATTATCGCCAAACTCCGTACCAATAACTCGCAGGGTATCAATACCAGCACCGCCACTAATATTGAGCGCTGCATTCATCACGTATTCTACGGTATCCGCACCTGCTCCCGTATCGACAGCACTATCGCTAGAACCTTCTTCGGCAAAGGAGCGAATTACGAATAGGTCGTCATCTTCACCGCCAAAGAGATCCAGGGTGGCTGTATTACGGAAGACGACAAAGGTATCTTCACCTGCTTCCCCTTTAATAGTGGTAGCAAAGCTAACTCCATTACTGAGGAAACCGCGAGTAGTCTGGGTAGTAGCAAATTCGTCTTCAAAGGCTAAATTAGCATTGCCGGCATCCCGTTCCGTCTTGAAGACTTGACCAACTTGGAAGCTATCATTGCCCAAACCGCCCTTGACCGTAGTTTGAGTCCAGTTATCATCTAAGGTAATTTGGTCATCGCCACCTTGAGTATCAACGGTTAACTGTTCGAGATTCTTGTTGTAGTTAATCCGTTCGACATCCGTTGTCGGATCGCCATGCAGTGCTGCGACAAAAGCGACACCGCCATCAACAAATTCGCGATCGCTGGCACGCATGAGTAAATTATCTGCCGTCTCAGTACCAAAAATCGTTAGGGTATCTGCACCCGTAACGCCTGTATCAAAGACGTTGATGATGTAATCAGTGTCAGTACCCGTAATATGAACTTCGTATGCGTCTGCGTCGCCTTGTCCGTCTAAATCAAGGGTGTCACGACCGGGGGTATTGCGACCAGGGAGAATGCGACTTGCTTTATCTAAGGATGGTAACTCGAAGACTTGGATAAAGTCTGTACCAGTGCCACCTAAGACACGGGTATGACCTGTTAAAGTTAGGGCATTTCCTTCAGTATTCTCTGGATTGAGCAGAATTATATCGTTTTCTGAACCCGCATCAATAGTTATTTCGGTTGCACTGAGATTGGCCCACAGTTTAATCTCGTCTTCACCTGCTTGACCAAAGAAATTGATACTGTTTGTAGCCGTAATCGTACTTAATGTCACAATTTCATCGTCTGCTGCACCAGCATTAAGATTAACCACCGGAGCAATGAGACTGCCGTCTAACAGGAAGCGATCGCTATTTGCATCACCGTAGAAGTCAATGCGCGTGTTAGCTTCAACTGTACCTAGTACCTGAATCTTACTGCCAGAAGCATCCACAGCACCTTGGTAGTCGCCGTACAACTCTACATAATCGGCTGCTTTAACAATTGCTCCTTCTTCAACGGTGAGATCGTCACCTGCTAGTAACCTGACGTAGGAACCCGTGCTTTCAATGGTGATACCACTCTTGACAATTAAGAAATCAGCATCGTCATCTGCGGGTGTAGCAGTTCCATCGACATCGCTATCGTTATTATCATCTGTAGCCCAGACTATAATCTCTGCACCTGCTTGTTGATTTTCGGTTACAGTAATCGGACTAGAAGCAGTCAAGTTAATCGATCCACCTGCGACCATACCTGGGTCGGTTGAATCTACAACTCCACCTATGGTCAGCGCACCCGTATTACTTACCCAAGTGCTGCCTGCGGTTGATTTAGCTTCAATATTGCCAATTTCAGTTGTAATTGCCCGATTTGCTGCCCCAATATTCTGAGAGGCGACGAGGAAGGTCTTACCAGAGATGACATTAAAGCCATTCGGGTCTGAATTACCGTCAAGGATGCTGCCACCCGGTACAGTGATAAAGGCAGTTGCACCCGCACCCGTGCCTACCTGATTGAGACTGAGGTCGCCTGCGGTTTCAATGATGTAGATATTGGCGAATCCACTGGATGCTGTTAGCGTTCCCGCAGCAGAGAAGGCACTATTAATATCGAGGTCGTTACCACTCAAACCAATACCGCCGAAAACTGCTGTTAGGGAAATGTTATTAGCGATAATATCGGCTTTTGGCTTGCTTGCAGGGACAGTGGTATCGTCTCCCAAATTAGGATCGAGAGGATTATTCAAGTCAACGGCATCCAAAATCGAGAGTTGCGCTTGTAAATTTACATCTCCAGCGCGAGAGAGAACGTTACGAATATTGAGATCGCCAAAGGTTTCCGCAATCCAAATATTGTTTTGCGCCGTCGCTGTTAAAGTTCCCGTACCGACGACATCAATTTCCAAATTATCGCCATTTTCCCCGATCGCTGCGCCTGCGGTAAGTTCGACGCGATTCGCCTGGATCTTGGTAAAGTCGTGGTTGAGCGCATCAAGAATTGAACCCTGTGCCTCTAGATATACGCCACCTGTCTTCGAGAATACGCCTTCTAAGTTCATATTGCCTGACGTTTCCGAGATGTAAACGTCACTATTGGCACGAGCAGTAAGCGTTCCGGTGGGAGTGAGATTGATGTCAAGGCGATCGCTTGCTGTACCAATTGAACCTTGTCCTGCTTCTAGGATCAGTTCGCTGCTGATGACATTAATCAGGTCGGCAGAACCGCCATTAACAATACTTTGTCTGGTCTTAATCCGCACCTGTTCCTGTGCTTGGATTTGATTGAGGTTAATATTGAGTTCCGAGCCTAAGAAGACATCCTTTTGAGCCGTAACATTAATATCTCCCAGCGCATCAACATCAATATCCTCGCGCTCTTTAATGATGACTGCTGTTACCACAGCACCCGCCGCCGATGGGTCTAAGACAACTGGAGCAATGGTTACACTCACGCTGAACTCAGTACGGAGACTAGCAGAGGCAGTTAAAGTGATAATAGTAGCGGTGACACTAGCAATCTGGTAATATTGCTCGTCATCGGTGGCATTGGTAGAGTTGCCTTCGATGAAGATATACATCCCCGCTTGGAAACCATCAGTAATCCAACTCCCAGTATCTGTACGGGTAATAGTATCTGCCGAGTCATTATTGGTAAAGTTAACCGTTGTTGTCACCGGATCTCCACCCAGGTAAACGAGATCGTCTCGTTCTGCTGCTGCCAACTTAATGCGATCGTCGCTTGTCAGTTGCACGGGTTGAACTGTGAGATCGATGACGGTTTGACCATCGCTCTTACCAACCCCTCCGGAGGTAATTAGGGTGACATTGTTGCCAATGATATTGGGGTCTTCGATGCTGACCTGAGTATCGGATACAGCTTTGAGTAAACCCGCACTGAGCGTGTAGATCAACTCTTCTTCCGTCCAGACCTTAATACTGCCCCTCAAGGCTGCATCTTCTTCTGCCGTTAAGGTATAGGTGAAGTTGTCATTAAAGGTATTACCAAACTGTCCGTACTGAGCATGAAGGGTATGGTATTGGAGAGTGCGGGAATTTTCTAGGGTGGTAATGGCATTCAGGACGAACTGATCGAGTGCCGCATCATCACTTAACCCTTGTCCACTTCCCTCGTTATGGTAGAAGTTTTTATAGAATGTTTCTTCTACATCCGTCAGCGTGACTTGGTGGTTGCTGTCGTAAACCGAGGGGTTAGCTTGGGTATTGCGGTATTGCCAGTAGGTGTTATATTCCTGCTCTTTACTTGCGGCAAAGGCATTAATTGTCTCGTCAATCTTCGCCTGCGCTCCCGTTCCGGCGGTCAGTTGTAAATCAGTCCAAATGCCTGCTCTGAGTTCGTTAATGGTGCGATCGTCCCTTTGTGCTTCTTGATTGACATCGACGATGCTACCCTGATTGACTTCAACGGTGACATTACCAATCGTCTCAATCTTCTCAACCCGTAGATCGCCCGTTTGCTCTTTCAAGAAAATATCGCCTGTGGCGGTGATATTCACTTTATCTTTCAGGGTTGTACCGGATTCGAGGACGATGGATTGACCACTCGCGCCAATGTTGCCACCGAGAGCGTTGAGGGTAATCGAGCCGCCGCTAATCAGTCCTTGATTAACTTTGTTAATTCCTCCTTGCGCCGTTACCGTGACATCCTTGCCACCGCCGGCGGTAATTTGATCGACTGCCAAATCGCCAACTATTTCCGAGAGTTGGATTGTACCATCGCTCGTTGTTGCTTTTAAACTAGCGGCAGCTCCATTAGCAACATCCGTCTGAATCGCTTGCTCAGAGCCTATTCCTGTGTCCGCAGTCAGTTCGACACGACGACCGCCAACATAGCCATTATCGCTGCCCTGCTTGATGGATTTATCGGAAGAAAGGCTAGTTGTGCCAGTGGGGTTAAGGATCGGGCCATCAAGGAGAATATTTCCTTGAGACTGTACTGAGATAGCCCCTTCGTCATAGCCGATAAAGTTAATCTTAATGGCGCGATCGGCTTCGATGGTGTGAGTATAAACGTTTTGATTTCTAGTTTCGCTAATAACCTGTTGATAGTAGGTTTTCGTCCCGTACCAAGTACTTTCTGTCCAACTGTCTCCGGTATAGGTTCTTTGGGCAATCTGTTTTGTTTGGGTTACAAAGTCATAGCGGGTCGTATTGTTAACATCTAAGAAGTAATAAGACCCTTCTGGTAGTAGCTCAGGCTCAGTGATGTTTTCGACTTCGGGCGTACCTACAACGTTAGCAGGATCGGCAGCTAGGGCATCGATACCGAGCCAAGAGGAATTGCCATAAGTTGTCGTCGTCCGCGTGCGGGTTTCTTCGCCAATTGACCAACCATAACGCCAGCCAGAGGCGGGGTTGTAGGTTGAATTATTGCTGCCTTGGGAAACAACTGGCCCTGAGCCATTATCCGTAGTAATGGTTACGCCATTGGCGGTCTTCTGATAAATAGTAACGAAGGGATTAGCACTCGTTCCCTTAGCCTTATCTTTGAGAACTAAGGTTCCAGCCCCGCGTTGAGAAACATCTAGACGCTTAATTACTAGGTCATAAGGTGTGTTATTAGTGACGTTGATTTTACCGTAGCCACCAAGGAGCTTGATTTCGCCGTTAGCGGAGTTAAGAATGTGTCCTGTAATATCAATTGAACCACCACTCACCCGCAGTTCTTCTAAGATGATTTGGTTATTGCCCACATCGTAACGAACCAAGAAGTCTTTATTGGTAATGGTCTTGAGGGTGACAATGCCTGTTGTGCCAGCTTTGAGAAGATCATCAATTTCTTGAATCGTCGCCGCACTTAAAGTGAGTTCGTAATCGGACTTACCACTTTGAATAATGCCGTTAATGTTGACATATTCGGCATTAATAAAGATGCGATCGCCATACAAACTCACATTAGTAGGAATTTGGTTAAGAATGCTTTCAATTCCTGCTTGATTCGCTTGTGTTATCCCTCCATTTCCAGGCGGTTTAGCCCCACCAGTCACCGACAGCCATTTTGCATAGTCTTCACCCGCAACGGGGAAGGATGTACCTTCTCCAGGGAGATCGAACGTAGCGCTACCACCCGCTTCGATGGTTGAATCTTTTACGCGGATGCGACCTTTAACGGTAATGTCTCCTTGTCCACTAGCAAGGGTTCTTAGAACCAAATCACCACCTAAATTCTCAATATCTCCCAGTACTGTAATATCGGGCCAAGGATAAATATCGTTAGTAATGGAAGTGACATCGAAATCGTTGATGACTTGGATGAGGGGTTCATTGGCAGAACCACCACCCGTAATGCTGGAGAAGGCAGCAACTCCCGCCACCACTAAGGATTCACCGCTAAGATTGCTTTGGTTATCTTTGGTTGCATTGCGGCTGTTTTCGGCATTAATTTCGCCTTTAATAGCACTTAAAGAACCAACTGCCGATACCTCAACACCATTCAGGAATAGACCGCCATTCTGTTCTGGGATAGTAATACCGAGAATCTTAATGAAAGCGGGTGTATGGTTGAGAATATTAACGCTGGCATCGCCGGGAGCATCAAAGACACCGTTGCCTTGGAGTTGGTCGCTACGAATATCAATCGTCCCTGCCTGAGCCAAGATCGGATCGACGGTGACGGTAATCGCATATTGTTCTACTCGATTGATTAGACCGTTGGGGCCGCCTGTTTGTAATAGCCCTTCTGCTTGCAATGCTGCTTGAATGCGGGCAATTTCACTCTCATAGAAGGTCTTGAGGGTGGCGTTAGTATCCCCGTACTTAATTAATTCAGCTTTGGCTTGTTCTAAAGCTTTTTCGAGATTGGACTGAACTTTTTCTAGGGTGACGCTAAAGTCGATACCATCGCTCTTAGTAAAGTTGGTAATCGTACCACTATTGCGATCCCAAGCGTTGAGTTCTAGGGTGAGATTGCGGTTAATGCCTGTCCGTACCGTACCATCGACTTGCACAGTACCATGAGCCTCACTCTTGGAGAATCCTTCATACTGCTCGACACCGCCACCGCCTGTTAATTTATCAATGGCATTCCCCAAAGCGTTGAGCCAGTTCACCGCTTTAGCTTGGGCAATCAAATTGGCAAATCCGTCTCGTTCGGCATGGAGTTTGGCATCCCGTGCAGTTTCTAAGATGGCTCCTGACGCAACGGTAATCTTATTCTCCTGTAGTAAGTAGGCTTCGGCATTGATGGATGCGATGGGAATGGCACTACCAGCAAAGGTATCGGTGCGGGATTCGAGGGTATAGGAATCGCGGTTAAAGTTTGTATCTGTTCCTGCCGATAAGTTAAGGTTGCCACCTGCGCGGATCTTGGCATTACTGCCGATCGCAATCTCGTTGGTAGGTTTGAGATCGATTTTGGAATTGGCGATCGCTACCGTACCAATACCATAGGTTTCTGCATTCACCTGAAGCTTGACATCGCCCTGTCCTCTGGCGGAGATATCGATACCGCCCGTGCTTTGCAGGGTCGCACCTGTACCCACTGCTACCTTAGCTAGGTCGCTTAAGCTGCGAACTGTAGCCGACGCATCCGCACCCGATACCGCTCCACCTGTAGTTAGGGTGACTTTATCGGTGATATTAATATCGTTGAGCGATCGCAAGGTGATGGTATCGTTACTTGCGGTATTGCCTACTACTGTCAGAACGGCGTTATTACCCACGTTGGTTAAGGTACTTAAGCTGAGAGTAGTCTCGCTATCAGCACCCGCACCACTCGCTAAACCGCCCGTCGTTCCCTTAAGATTTTCCGCACCACCTACCAAGTTCTTCCTGACTCGATTGATGGCATCGATTGCGATATCTTTTGCCTTAATGTTGACATTATTGCCAACTCCTGATTCAACGGCGGAGATAACTTGATTATTATTTGTCGCGCCGCTACCAGCGATTACGCCACCTGCGCCTGTTTTTAGTTGGTTATCGAAGTTGGCGGTGTGTTTTGCCCCTATCGTCAGAGTTCCCTCGCCTCGACTACTCAAATCGATGTCGATGGTGTTGCTGCTATTGCCCGATGAATCGTCTTTAATCTTGGCGATCGTGGTACTGGCATTGGAAGTGGCGGCACTGGCACTCGTTCCCGCCGCAATACCACCGCTACCAGCTGTGGTCAGGGCTAAATTGGTATCTGCTCCCACCGCCGAAATATTCAATGTTCCCCCAATCAGTCTGACTCCCGAGCCGAAATAGGCTTCAGTATTGGTGTTAGTTAAGACGTTAGACTTACTGACTCCTACGGCAATAATGCCGCCAGCAGCACTATTAGATTCAGCTTTTTGGTTAGTCGTACTAATTGCCGTGACATTGGTGGCGTTATTAATATTCAGGTTGGCGTTATCGAGAACGTAGCTTTGAGTGCTGCTGTTATTGATAACACTGGTGCTAGTAGAATCTACACCTAACAATAGTCCGCCCGACGAGCCAGAGGCAAAGGCTTGAGCTTTTTCTCCCTGTAAATTAGCGATAATCGCCAAATTTCTGGCATTAATCTTACCGCCCACGTAGGCATCGAGATTGGCAGCCACTGTCACAGTTGCTTGAGAAGAACCAATTCCCGCGCCAGTAGAGGCGGCAACACCTTGAGCTTTAGCATCAGCTGCTAACTCCGACACAGCTTTAACGCTGAGATCGCCTGTCAGCATTGTCCCAGCAGTAGGAACGACTACATAAGCCGTTACTGTGGGGGTAATATTTGCTGAGGCTGTTGTACCTGTACCGCTGACATTAAAGATGAAGCCGAGGGCGGCGGAAAGGGCAAAGGTTTCTGTCTTGGCAGTACCAATATTCTTCGCCTCTACTGTTAGATCGTTGGCTATCGGGACATTGCCTTGGCTGTAAGCTCTGGTAGTCCCATTGAAGGTGGTATCAGCTAAGGTAACACCAACGGCAGCACCGACAAAACCAGTACTGACGGCAACTCCGATGGCTTTAGTTTCGGTAGTTTGGTTGGAGGTTGCCTTGACGATCGCATCACCAGCAATAGCACTGAGGTTTAACCTTCCCGCCGTACCTAAATAAGCTTCCACTGTACCGCCGATAGTCGTCTGGGCATCGCTACCTGCCCCGGCAAAGCCCCCGCCAACACTAGCCGCGATCGAGGTGGCAATGGCAAAACTGTTGGCAGTGGCGGTGGAATCAGCCGTAATCTCGACATTGCCGTTAGTTACCGTCACCAAACCATCGACAAATGCCCTGACATTATTATTAATAGTGTTATCGGTCAAAGAAACGCCGATCGATCCGCCAACAGCACCAAAGGCTAAAGAACCAGCACCGACATCGGAGGAGATAGCTGAATTATCGGTAGCCGCTACCCGCAGAGTGTTAAGGGTTCTTACATTACTATTGTCTTTAATTGCCGCTTCAATCGTATTGCTAATGATGTTGGTAGCACCTGCTCCCGCACCTGAAAAACCGCCGCTAAATAGAGAAATTGCACCGCCAACGGAGGCAGCAACGGCTTCGGAGTCAATGTTGGCATCACTCTTGGCGAGGATCTCAACAGTACCTTTGAGTGCTTCAACAGTGGAATTGTCAATCAAGCTGCGGACTTGGTTGCTGAGGGTATTATTAGCATCAACTGCGGCGATACTAACGGAAACGCTGGCAGTGCCACTGCCGGACAAGGCTACGCTACCACCGTGGGCAGTTGCGGTAATCTCAGACTTGTCGGTAGCACTCAGGCTGATTGAACCTAGATTGGCTGTGACACTAGGACTATCGAGGATATAAGCCTCGATCGCATTGGCAATGGTGTTAGTTGAACCAGCACCGGCTCCCGAAGCCGCACCCGCAACTCCTGCCCCACTGACACTGAGAGCGCCTGCTCCCCCAAAGGTAAAGGCATTAATTTCCGCCGTAGAGTTGGCATCGAGATCGACATCGCTTTGGGCATCTACTGTGGAGCGATCAATAAACGCTTTGGTAGTATTGCCAATGTTGTTCTCACTGATGGCAAGTCCTATTGATGCGGCACCTGCTGCACCTGCTAGACTAACTGCAACGGATATCGCCACACCGCCCGCATCAGCTTTGATTCTGGAAGTATCTACTGACAGTAGGTCAACATCGCCGTTGTTTGCTGTGACATCGCTGTTATTTTCAATGCTGGCAATAATCACCTGAGCGATGGTATTAGCAGAACCAGCCCCTGCACCCGCTAAAGCTCCAGCTAATCCTGCCCCTGTGCCTGCTCCTGATGCTGCACCCCCTATCGCTAGGGCATCAATTTGTGCTGCTGAAATCGCACTGAGAATCACATCATTGGCTGCTGTGACAGTTGAATCGGTAATTGTGGCTCGAACTAAGCTTTGGAAGACATCTTCTTGGGCAAAATTCTTGACTGCGCCGCCTTTGGTGAAGCTATGGCTGGCTCCGGCTACGGTGCGATCGAGGATAATCGGTTTGACTAAAATATCGTCGCTAGTATCGTTCGGCGTGCCGTTATCGCTACCTGTGGCTTCGTTTTGCGTCGTGGCGAGTTGAATGCGGTTATCATCCAGTTTAATAACGTAGTAAGTCTGTCCTTTAACCAAACCGCCGATCGCATCGTCAGTGCCGTTATAAACGACGGCATCGCCCGTGTTATAGCCGTGATTGGCCAGCTTAATCCCAGAATCCCCAATGGTGTTATCGGACAAAGAAGCCCCAATCGAGAGTGCACCCGCCGCGCCCGTCGCCGTTGCCCCAATTGCTACAGCAAAGCCGCCTGAATCTGCTTGAATCGTAGAGTCATCGCTGGCTATGACGTTAACGGAATCACCCGCAGTGACATTTTCACTGCCCTTAATATATGCCTCAACGATGTTGTTAATCGTATTATCCGCTTGCGCTCCCGCTCCCGAACCTGCTAAACCTGCTCCTGTGGCTGTTCCCGCCCCGGCTGCGGCTCCAGCGATCGCTAATGCCTGAATTCTCGGTTTGAGGGTTTCTAAGCGGTGATTCGTTCCTGCCGTACCAGTTGTCAGATCGATCGCGGCTGGCTCGCTGGCGGTTGTTTCGGCATTAGTTGCCATCAACTTAATCGTGTTGTCATCAACTTTAATGACAAAATAGCTTTGGCCGTCTTCCAGTCCGCCCAATTGTTGCCCCGCATTGCCGAGATTGCGATAAATAACGCGATCGCCTGTCTTCAGTCCATGATTCGTGTAGGTAATCGTATTATTCGTGGCATTAACGGCAGCCGTGGCAAAATCGAAGGTCTCATCGGTTTGCGATTTAGCCGTAGCCGTCAGATTGACATCTCCCGCCGCCGTGACTAAAGAATTATCAACAAAGGCAACTACCGTATTACTGACGGTATTATTAGCCAGTGCCGCACCGATCGCACCCGATCCAGCCGCACCAGCACCTGCACTTGCGGCGATCGCCACCGCGACACCGCCTGCATCGGCTTTAATCTGAGAAGTATCGAGGGCAGTGAGAGTAACGATACCTGTATCTGCATCTACCGTACTGGTATTCTTAATACTGGCTTCGATTTCCAGGTTAATGGTATTAATCGTACCCGCGCCTGCGCCCGCCAACGCACCTGTCAGTCCCGCACCCGCACTGCCAGCACCTGCGCCCGCACCTCCAAGGGCGAAAGCGTCGATCTCGGCTGTCGAGGTAGCATTCAGAATTACATCGCTTTGGGCTGTTACTGTCGAGTCGTCGATCAGAGCCTTAATACTGTTATTGACTGTATTAGTAGAGACTGCTGCCCCGATCGCACCCGATCCCGTCGCCCCGCCACCTAAATTAGCAGCAATCGCAACTGCCACACCACCCGCATCGGCTTTAATCTTAGAATTATCGTTTGCCGTCAGGGTAACATCGCCGTTGTTTGCCGTGACGGTACTGTTATTTTTAATGCTGGCTTCGATACTGAGGTTAATGTTATTAATCGTGCCCGCGCCTGCACCTGCCAACGCGCCTGTAAGTCCTGCACCCGCACCGCCAGCACCAGCACCAGCACCACCAAGGGCGAGAGCGTCGATCGCGGCTGTCGAGGTAGCACTCAGAATTACATCGCTTTGGGCTGTTACTGTCGAGCCGTCTATCAGAGCCTTAACGCTGTTATTAACTGTATTCGTAGCAACTGCTGCCCCGATGGATGCTGCTCCCTTCGCACCGGCACCCAAACTGGCTGCGATCGCAATTGCTATACCACCAGCATCGGCTTTAATGATAGAACTATCGGTTGCTGTGAGGGAAACATCACCATTATTTGCTGTGACAGTACTGTTATTTTTAATACTGGCTTCGATGGCAATTTGAATGACATTCTCCGTCCCCGCACCCGCACCCGCCAGTGCGCCTGTAACTCCACCACCCGCACCGCCAGCACCTGCTCCTGCACCGCCCATTGCGAGGGCTTCAATCGTTGCCGTGGAAATGGCCTTCAGAATTACATCTTCTTCGGCGATGACAACGGAATTATCGATATAGGCTCTAACAGCGTGACCGTTTCCTTTGCCAATCTTGTTGTTGGCAATGCCTAAACCGATTGCACCTGCTCCCTTGGCACCGCCTGCACCCGTAGCGATGGCAATGGCAAAGCCGCCTGCTACTGCTCGAATGGTCGAATCATCGCTAGCAGTTAGGGCGACTAAAGTCGCCTGAACCTTCTTACTACCGCCACTATCTTTAATAAATGATTCGACGGTGTTATCGATGGTATTGGTGGTGACTCCTCCTGCCACAGCTAGTGCGCCTGATGCACCGCCTACACCAGCCGCACCGGAACCCGCACCGCCTACTGCGATCGCTTCAATGACGGAAATATCTTGAGCAGTGAGGGTAATCTCTCCAGGTACGGTAACATCAACGCCATTTAAGTAGCTGCGGGTTGTGCTAGTAATCTTATTGTCCGATAGCGATAGGGCAACCGTTCCCGCCCCAGCTAAACCACCCGTTGTCGGCACGGCGGCAGCAACGGCAACACCGATAGTGAAGGCAAAGACACTGCCATCGCGCAAGGCTTCTACTGTTAGGTCATTGGCTTGTTGAATGGTTGCACCAGTAATCGAGGCTTCTGTCTTCATGTTCAGTTCATTGACACTGAAAGAGCCAGCAATCCCGGCTGAGATTGTTCCTGCTTTGACCAGGGTGGCTGCACCACTAATGGAGAAAATTCCTGTACGATCTTCGCTCTTGACGGCAATCTTTCCGCCATTAACATTAAACAGTCCGCTATCGTTGATGTATGCCTGGGTACTGTCGGTAATGCGGTTGAAGGCAATTACCCCAGAAATCCCTACTCCGATAGTGGAGGGAAGGGCTGGTTGTGAAGGAATAGATAGTACGGGAATATCGGAAACAACTGCTCCAGCGACCCCAATACCCCAGATTTTGCCTGTATTAGTTGCTTTTACATCAATACTAGAGACATTAAAGTTAGTGCCGTTCGTTCCTACACTTTGGTCGCTGTCGGTGCGGCGTTTGCCGATAATGGCTGCTGTATCCCGCGTGACGGCGGTACTACCGATACTGACTCCAATACCGACACTCTTGGCTAACTGCACTGCACCGACGATGTTGTAATGGTCGGCAGTACTTGTCGCAGTTACCGAGATATCCCCACCTACTACTGTCGCACCACTGTCAATTTGGGCGATGGTTTCGCTATTTTGGTTGGCAAAGGATAGACTGCCACTGATACCAAATTGACCGGAATTGCCACCTGTTTGTGATAAATCTACGGAGAATACATTTTCCGTCGCACTGACAGTCAATCCGTCGTCGCCAGTAAAAATCTTAGCCCCATCTCCAATCAGGGCGATCGTATGATTCTCTAGGGTTTGAATTAAAAGTGAGCCGCCGACTCCTGCTAGCCCTGCTTCATTGCCGAACAGGGAGAAGGGGGAACTCTTGGCTTTAATTGCTAGGGCGATCGCACCTGGTTCGGGTTTGACATCGAATTGGATAATCCCGGCGATGTTAATTAATTCCATCGTCGTATTAGCAGCAACTTCGACGGATTGGTCGCCATTTTGGAACAGGGTATCTTGATTGATTAATGCACCCGACTTAATAATTGCTTCTGAGCGATTGAGATAGCTAGAGACACCGATCGAACCCGCAATGCTGAATTTGGCGGCCTGTCCTGCGGCGGCTTTATTTTTGGTGACAGCCCAAGTGTTCATCATGTTATCGAGTCCGAATCTGCCATTGAAAAGATTGGCGAGTTCGTCTTGAATGCTGCCGTCGTCAGGATCGCCAGGGTCAAAGCGATCGCTACTAAAGGGCAGAGAATCGACCAACAGAGGATAGCTGATATCCGAAGTCACTGAGATGGCTTTGCTGGCATCTAGCTTGGCTCCACTCTCCACTATCGCTTTGACGGTCGTATCGTAGTTTCCGACTGCAATTGCCACTGAACCAGAGACTACCTTACCGCCAGTGCCTGGAACTTCATTAGAAACCCCACCTTGGGCATTGGTTTGTACTCCCTGTTCTGCTGAAGCTGTGATGTTAATGTCGGCATCTGATTTTAAAACGGCAGTCGAGCCAGCTTGTGCTATTACGTTATGGTCAAAGGAATTGACAGCAACGGCAGCGTTAATACTAAAAGTAGAACCCTTCGCCGGTTTGAGATAGGCACTTGCTCCCGCGATTAGTCCTTTAACGGCTTTGGGTTCGGGAGCGACGGTTCCTGCCAGGTAATCGGTGAGGGTAGGAATGCCGCCAATAGTTGATTCAGTAATAGTACGGTTATCAGATTCTAATTCCGCTACAATTGAAATGCCGGGAGATTCACCAGGTACGGCGAAGGTATGAATTCCTGTTTGTCCAGCAGCTAAAGTGAGATCGATGGGTAAAGCCGCTTGCGCTGTTATGGGGGAGTCGGTGAGGCGAATGGTGCGATCGTCTACTTTCACGACATAGTAAATATCATTACTGGTTAAACCATCTAGGGGCAAATCGCCTTTGGTTACCCGCGAAACTCGCTCGAAACCGTGATTTTCCCCCGTAGCTACTCCTGCCGTCATGGCGATCGGCGTATTGGGACTATTGGGGTCGGCAAGTTGGAAATTATCGTCATCAACGCGGTTAACAATGTATTCTTTACCATCGATTAAGCCACCGACAGATGTACCTCCACCTGTAAGATAGCTAATGCGATCGCCTGTCTTAAATCCATGTTGGTACATCAAAATCGTGGTGTCGGTAGTACCTTCGAGGACGGGAACGATAGAAGGATCGAACTCGATAGTCTTACTCTCGGTGGTTAAATATTGCAGACTGATACCAGTGGATGAGCCGTTACCTAGCTGTAAAGCTGCTAGAGGAGTATTAGGATCGGTATCGGCAAATTGAATGTGGTTAGCATCAACGACAATAACGATATATTCGCTACTATCGGTCAATCCGGGAATGGGATCGCCATCGCTACTGTAGTAGGTAACTCGTTCGCCATTAGTCAGTCCGTGATTCTTCAGTTCTAGGGTATCTTGGACTGTATCAACAACAGGTACAGTGCGGGATGCGTCAAATAGAGAGACAAATACATCCGTCTTGAAGGTGTGGGAAGTACCCGTACCAACACCAGTCAGGTCGATCGCTACTCCCGCCGAGGCATTGGCACGAGAAGTTGCCAGTTTAAAGATGTTTTCGTTAATGCGGATGACATAGTATTCGGTTTGGTTAGTTAAACCGCTAACTGCATTACCGCCATCGGTGACGTAGGTGACTTTCTGCCCTGTTTGGAAGTCGTGATTTTCAACAACAAAAAGATTATCAGCGAGATCGACGGCGTTGGTAAGGAAACTGTGGGATGTCCCGGTTCCAGCACTAGTAAGGTCGATCGCTACTCCGGCTAAGGCATTAGCGCGGGTTGTTGCCAGTTGAATGTTATTATCGCCAGAATTAATAACGAAATAGTCGGTATTATTGCTCAACCCGCCAAGATTACTACCGCCACCGTTGGAGTATCTCACCCCTTGTCCGGTGACAAAATTGTGGATTTCATTGAAGAAAATCAGATTATTGGCAACATCAATACTGGGTTCTTCTTCAACGCTGCTGGTGGGGTCGAAGCTAAGGGTGGCATCGGCTAGGGCAAAGTTGGAGAACCGCGTCATCCCTGCTTCTTTTTTAACTGTGGAATCGGTGCGATAAACTACTGCATCCCCTGTCTGCCAACCGTGATCTTGGTTAAAGGTAATCGTGCCATCGTCGTTATTTACGGCTTCGCTAGGTTTGAAGGAAAGGGCAGTTTCTTCAAACGCCAAGATGTGTTGATGCTGTCCTGTAAAGCTGTGGGAAGTTCCCGTTACGCCCGTACCACTCAGGTTATTAATAAATACGCCATTAATCGCATTTTCGTAGCTGGTGGCTAGTTTAATGCGATCGTTAGATCCAGAGACGCGGATGACGTAATAATCAGTATTATTGCTCAAACCACCAATATTACTACCGCCGCCATTGGAATATCTTACCTTTTGTCCCGTGGAGAAACTGTTAGCACTGCTGAAGATAATTTCATCGGTAGTGGAGTCGATGGTAGTGTTGGCAGGAACCAGCGTCGTTCCCGTAGGATCGAAGCTAAAGACGCTGTTAGTTTTACTGGGTAGTTCTAAATCAAGAATGTAGTAGGTTTTCCCATTCAGGATGACGGTTTGGTTGGTTGCGCCTGGTAGGGTATCGTCCAAAACGGCTAGCTGGAAGGAATTTCCGTTAACATTAACGACTGCGTAGGTATCTTGGTTAGACAATCCCGAAATCTGTTCCGCATCTTCGTTACCAAGCCAATAATCCACTTCTTGACCGTTAGTAAATTGATGTCCGGCAATGGTAATGGTGTTAGTAGCAGCATTAACATTAGTTGCGGGGTCAAAACTGACGATATTGCGACGATTTAGAGTTTGGGTTGCGTCGGGATTGACACCAACAGAACGACTGGCATTGAGGGGAATGGTATCGCCTTGAGTTAACTTCAGAGTATTTTCATCGATGACAATTACCTTATAGGTTTGCCCGCTTACCAGTCCGCCGATCGCACTTAAAGAGGTATCAGGATTTTTGGGATCGGCGGCGATATACAACAATTCATCCCCAGTTTGCAGCCCGTGATTAGCAAGGGTAATCGTGTCGTTGGCAGTATTAACGTTAGTAGTTAAATCTACGCCTTGTTGTTGTACCGATCCAGCAGTAATTTTGCCATTGACGATCGATTGAATATCTACTTTATCAGAACCAACAGCTACTCCCAGCGCCCCACTACCATCAATAAAAACGGCTACTCCCGATTTTGATTTGAGGTTAGATTCTCCCGTCGCCCCCACTTTCACATTGCCATCGGCAATAATTGAGACATTTTCGCCAATAATTGCTTTAGAAGTGGTACTCGACTCTGTTACAGCAACGCTAACCCCAAAAGCTTGAGTAGGGTTTTTAATCGTTGTTGTGCCTTTTGCCTTGAGAGAGGAATTGACGGCGGTGCTAGCACCTACTTCGGCGGTGGTTTCGGCGGCAGATGCTATTTCCACATTGCCGCCTGCTTGGATCGAGGTTGTCCCACTCAGCAGGGTTTGTGCTGAACCTTCTGCTTTACTGTAACCGGCACTGAAGGGGAAAGAATCGACATTGGGTTTATACTTGCCTTTTTTAGCTGGTTCTAATCCTCCTCCGGCGGAGGCAACACTACTAACAGTGTTTTCCGTCCCGATACTGACATCGCCGTCACTGATAATTTGCGTGTCGGTAAGGCTTACCAATGCCTCAGACTTACGTATCGACACGGAGACAGCAGATAGTACCGCAGGTGCGCCAATTGCCGTTAAGAGTAATCCCGCCACATCTAATAGGTTGAGTGCTGGTTGAATCGCTAAGTTATTAACTAAGGTGGCATCGTCTTTGAGGATATTGCCATCGGCGGCATTGGCATTAATGCTGACGGAATCGCCTTTAATGGTCGCTCCTTGAATATTAATCTTGGCTTCTTTCGACTGGACAGCGACGATTAGGATCGGCAGAGTACCTGTTTGGCTTTCCTTGGAAGCTGTAATGCTAATCTCACCGCCTTCGATCTGTACTCCCGAGGCGATATTAACGCTCACATCTTCGCTGGGGAAGACATCAATGGGGGAAATTCCGCCGGAAAAGTCCTTAACATTGGCAGCTATAGAAATCTTGCCAGAGGTTTTATTGTCAGTGATCGCCTTAGTGAAGAGTTTGGCATTCGAGGAAATGTTAACTATCGTACCCGTCAAGTCAATAATGCCAGAATCTTTTTCTGCTATCTGAGTAGAGATGGTTACTCCTGTGTCAACGGTAATGTTTTCCGTCAGCACGGTCAAATTTTTGCCTGGAAGGTTTAAGTCGCCGGAGAAAATAACTGTATCGTTGCCATCTAGATAATCGACGAAGGGAAGAGTGGGATCGAATCCGAATCCGCCGTTAATGGTTAAAGAAGCATTCAGTTCCAGGGGAGTGTTCGGCGAAATGGTTATTTTATCGTCACCTAAGCCGAGATTAATCGTTAAAGATTCAGTCGGGTCTTTAAAGTCAATAATGTCGCTGTTTGTAACCGTTCTGACTCTTAACTCGCCCGGTTCAATTCTTTCTAAAATCAGATCGTCAGACAGAATCGGACTAGCTTGAATTGTCACATTGGCGGAATTGATGCTACTGAAGAGAAAATCATTATTAGCCTTAGTGATTACATTCTCAATAAACAGATTAGCTGCTTCAATGGTACTGGTATACAGAACTTCGGCATAGTTTGCACCTGTAAGGAAAGCATTGACAATCCCGTTCAGTAAGCCCTCAAAAGTAGCAATCCCGTTATTAATAAAATCTGTTAAATCAGAGCCAATACTGACTAAATCGTTACTCAGATTGTTTAAGAACGTCTCAATGTCATTGATGACATTGCCTGTAACGCCGATCGCACTCTCAATTTCATCAATGACAATACCCGTAGCATTATTGATATCGGTGCTAACAATATTATAGGCGTTAGTTAGCGATCCACTCACTCTGTTCCAGGCTGTATTAAAAGCATCTGTAATTACAGTATCGATCGCGCTACCACCCAAGAGATTTTCAATTCCAGAAAAATTGATGACATTGTTGAGATTACCAATAGCGTTCGTGGGATTGGTAATTGTCCAAGTGTTGTTAGTGTTTGAACCGAAAAGGCTGTCATTTCCCTGAGTGTCAATAAAGCTGAGGCTGGCGTTAAAATTGGTCAGGGCATTATTTAAAGATGTATCGATATATAAGCTATCCGCACCATCTGCTAAGTTGACATTGATTAGACTATTGGAGGAGATAACTAGAGGCTGAATGCCTCCAGACGAACTCAAATCGTTGGAAAAGCTAGTTCCATTGGTACTAAACTCTAACTGGTTATTTGCATTAACTCGCAGATAAAGGGAATCGTTGTTGCCATCTCCCGTAAACGTCGCCGTATTGCCTGTCAGACTGACACTTACTGCCAATAATCCATCATAAGTCTGCAAAGTTGCGCTATCGAAAACGACTGGAGCTCCAATCTCTCCCTCGTTGATTTCTAAATCCCAATCCCCTCCGCGGGATGCAGCACCCGTTAGATCGTTTGATGCTGCAACATCAGCCCCCGTTAACCAACTCAATTCGTCTACAAAAGCTTTCCCTTGGGCACCTTGAGCTAGGTTACAGCCATAGAAAAGAATGTCTGCATCCTCAGCTAAAGCATCTGCCCATCCTTGTAATTGACTTCCATACTCTGCTAAATTGTCACTACTTAACTGGGTTGTCCCCAATTGTACAATTCCAGGTTGGCCATGAGTGACAACATGAACGGCTGAGACATTATTCTGCTGCGCCAGAAATTCTCCCATCTGGCTAACCCCGTCTTGATTTCCATCCAAGAGGACGATCTCGATATTCGCAGCCACACCAGCCAGCAAATTCTGATAATCTTCTACACTCGGATCGATAAAAACAATCTGCTTACCTACACTCAATGGCGTGCTTTCCCAATCACCGCCTACTAACAAGGCATGAGAACTGTTTGCGCCAGTGAGGATGTCATTACCTACTAAAGCTGAATTATCTAAAGTACTAAAGGCGATCGCATCTACCTGAGGCTCAAGGAGAACCGGAGGTAATTCAACTCCGACAATAGATGTTCCTCCAGGAAGGCTTGACGTTGCTTCCAGTCCATAGGGAGCAGGTGGTAAATTTACACCAGTATTCTGTAATTGATTTGAAAGTGTTAAATCAATGCCACCATGAGTATCATCCATTGTTTTTGTTCTCCTTGAAGATTAAATTCCCCAATTTCCTATCTTTTCTTTAATTAAAGATGGAGGAGTGAGGAGAGTTTGGCTGTTTAAATTTTTTGAAACTATTTGTGTGTAAGTATTTCGCCCTAATTAAGTAATTGGACGAAATTAAATTCATTTCGTAGAGATAGGGAACAGGGAACAGAAAACAGGGAACAGAAAAACGATATATATAACTAACAGAAAACAGGGAACAGAAAAACGATATATATAACTAACAGAAAACAGGGAACAGAAAAACGATATGTGTAATTAATTCTGTCTAAGTACTTATTTTTAAATGGTTGAGACGGGTTCTAATACTCCGTCTTTGTCATCTTTTGGAATGTCGGCGGGTTCTACTTTGAGTTGTTGTAGTCTCCTTTCCAGCCATCGCTCAAACAACTCCTCCCGTAGCTCTTTGGCAATATCCTCGTCTAAAACAGCAGGCAAAATTTGTTCTATTTGAAAGATACACCAGCGTTTGCCCATAACAATCGGACCAACTACCTCTTTTGGGGTTGCTGTTTCCAGGGCAGTCTTGATTTCTTGCCGAATTTTTTCCCGCCGTAGTACATCTCGCTTCACCAGCACTTTCTGCTCGGAATTTAAGGGATATTCTCGTGCGATTTGCTCAAAAGTTTTTCCTGACTTGATTTGCTCTTTCAGATCGTGAGCTAAGTGTTCTTCCTTGATGACAATGTAGTACAAATCGCTTTGCTCCAGATCTTGCCGGCGTTCGTTAAAATAAGTCTGTTTCTCTGACTCAAATAGTCGATCTTTTAACTTTTCCAGTTTCAAGCTGATGGTTAGTTGATTTTCAAAGGTGGGGTAATCAATCCCCTGACTCTTCAACCACTGTCCAAAACTTTCAGGTTCGGTTAATCCGCTTCTCAGTCGGAAATCGATCGCTGCTTGTGCCAAGTCAGAAACAGTGACTCTCAACTCTTCTCGTGCCTGAATTTCTTGATATATCACTCGGTAGCGCAAACATTCCTGAACAAAAGGTTGTAGGCGGCCAAATAATTGTAAATATCCGAAGACTTGCCCCAAGGACATAGGTTGGCTGTCTACAGTCAAAAAGCAGATAGCATCGAAGTTTGTCATTCAGTCTCACGCAATTTACTCAAAGTATGTCCATAGGTTATTGCATATTGTTGGGTTTTAATATCTGCAAAATTCTATATTAGATTTAGAATATCATGGTCATCAGTAAAAATAAATATTGTACTTAATATTACTTAGGACTGAAGATTAAAAAATACTTATAGCTTGATCAAGCTAGTACTTGCATATTGGCAGAAAACCCTAAATAAAAGGTAGATTTTTCAAGCATATTTGGGCGATCGCCAGCAATTGAAATCCAAAAACTAACATAGCTAAGTTAGAGCGCTCATTTTACCGTCGCCGAATCCAGAATGAGAACAATGGGACAGAAATTGATGCGATCGCAGTTGAACCACCAGCAACATATTTTGCAGTTCTGTATTTGTATAAAAGCTTATGCACTCTCAAATGCTTAAAATAACAAGCCTAACCTTTCAAAACCCCAAAACTTTCAACTGTCGTAAGTCCATTTGAAAGCATAACCTTGCCGCAGGACAAGCGCAAAGCTTGATTTAACGTTCCGCGATAACTTCGTTAAGCTTCGCTAACGCAGTCAAAGCATTTGGTTTTGAAACCATAAAGTTGCCGAAAGTCTAAAAATCAAGCATAAACATGCCGAAAGTTTGGAGCTTATGCACTCTCAAATACCTGAACTAGCAAGATTGTCTTTTAAAAACCCCAAAAATTCAAGCTGTCGTAAGTCCATTTGAAACCATAAACGTGCCACCCCGGCAAACTTATGCTTACATTTGTCGGTTCGCAGACTAATTTGTGGGTTCGCAGATAAGATGAAATGTGAACAACGAAGTTATAGGGGTTCCAGGCACCGAGATTCGCGCATAAAGTGAAATCGATTGTGGGGTAAGCGTTTGAGGCAGCTAGCGAATTCGCACATAAAGTGAAATGGTGTAACTAATCACAGAAATTAACTGGACTTTATGTGAAATTAGGAACATTCAACATCAGGAATACTGAAAATCCCCTAGGAACGCAACTTGACTAGCTTGGCAAGAAAAATTACCAATACAGGCACGAAGAAAAACATAGGTAGATTCTTCAGCTTCAAGATGCGCTCTTTGGTTTGGTACGAATCTCTGAATGAAAGAAATTATATGTATCTTCTGGAAATTGACCCAGATGTCGTCTCCTACAAAACTCAACCCTTCAAAATTTCTTACATTTTAGATGACAAAGTACGGCGGTACACCCCGGATTTTTTAGTGCAAAGGCAGTTAAAACAACAAATTGTAGAAATTAAGCCAGCAACTTGGCTTGATGATGAAAAAAATGTCAAAAAATTTCCAGTAATAGCTTCTACTTTGAAGTCTCGTGGGTGGGAATTTGCCATGATCACTGATGAAATGATGAGCAGAGGCTCTCTGTTAAATAACGTTAAACTTCTCTATCGATATGCCAATATCCTTTTAACACTTCAACACCTGATTATTTGTCATCAATATTTTTATTCAAAATCAGCAATTACTCTAGCGACAGCTATAAAGGATCTACAGCCTCAAGGGATTGATAAACCCATTTTATTGAAATTAATTTTTTGGGGATTTTTAAAAACTGATTTATTGGTTCAACTAAAGGATAATAGTCCTATTTATTTATCCTCACAAGCCTATCTCGCGGGGAGGCAAGGAAAATGACTAGAGTCAGATTCCAAAAAGGAATTCACTTGTGGCTGCATAATCGTGAGTACATTATCCAAGAGAAAGCAGGCAACCAATTTAAGTTACTTGAAAAATCCACTAGTCAAATTAATTCGCTAAGTGAAAAAGAATTAGTCCAATACTTCTTCACTGGTCAGTTAACTTTTCAAAATTCGGACGAAACTGAAACTGTTAATTCCTGGCAAGCAGTAGATTTTTCGGAAATTCCTGAACATCTGAAAGCGGAAGCTCAACGCAAATAAAAATATGTTTTAACAATTTTAGAACAAAAAATATCAACATATACTTCTGCTTCCCTGACACCAGTTATCCAGCAAGTTGCCGAAAAAATTGAAGATAAACATCCCCCTTCATATAGGATTAGTATTTGATTTTTGAAAAAGCTCCGTACATCTGAAGAGACGGAAAATCAAAAGTAGTATTTTGAATG
>NZ_JAAGOG010000455.1:0-1065 GCF_010747425.1 Nostoc sp. UIC 10630 | reverse complement strand
GATAAATAAATTATCATAGACACTGCTGCCTACTTATAAAACACAACAGTTATTTTCAGAGATTACCAAATCTAATACTCCCAGTACCCCTGTACCTCATAAAGGCGGTGGACATAGATATTTAATTGAACCTTTCAAAAATATTGAGCCTCTTGTTTAATCTGACTTTTCACAGTATCTAAAAAAATCAGAGGGTGTAGATGTAGTAAGACTTTCTGTCTTTACCTACACCCAAACTTGCAACCCCACCTCCAGACTTCTTTTTTTGCTATTTAGCCCCTAAAATATCATCAATAAGTACTTATCACGAAACTAAATACTGTTGAATTTCAGTTTTTTGACGACGTAGAACAGTGATTGCTTGCTGCTGAATTTGGCGAACTCGTTCTCTACTGATATTCAATTTCTCTCCAATCTGAGCTAAAGTTAGTTCTTGATCGTTCTCTAATCCAAAACGCAAAATTAATACTTCACGTTGCGTCGGTTTGAGTGATTCTAATAAACTATTAATGTCTTGGCGTAAAAGTTCTTTGGTGATATGTTCGTCTGGAGATATGCCCTCATCTGGTAAAAGTTGGCTAAGTTCTGTGTCTTGGTTATCTCCAATCTTTACATCTAGAGAAATTGGCTGCTTTGAACTGCTGAGAAAATCCCTAATCTGGCTTGGTTGTAAGCCTAAAGTTTCAGCAATTTCTACAACACTGGCTGGACGACCCAGTGTCTGAAATAATTCTCGCTGTACCTTCTTAATTTTGTTGAGTTGTTCGGTGATATGAATTGGCAAGCGTACAGTACGGGATTTCTCTGCGATTGCTCGTGTAATTGATTGTGTAATCCACCAGTATACATAGGTGGAAAGCTTATAGCCACGATTGGGGTCAAATTTTTCCACACCCCTTTGTAAACCTATTGCCCCTTCTTGCAGCAAATCTAAGAATTCCAGATTGCGCTTAGTATATTTTTTAGCAATCGAAACCACCAGACGCAAGTTTGCTGTCACCATTTTTTGTTTGGCTCGTTGCCCAAGATTTTGTATTTGAGCTATTTCCAATTCACTTTTGTCAA
>NZ_JAAGOG010000366.1:0-3741 GCF_010747425.1 Nostoc sp. UIC 10630 | reverse complement strand
TTAATAAATCCTCAACATTTAAAAAACTGGTTTACTAATTGCTGTTACTGTACCTCATAACATCGGAAACTGCTGTAGCTGAGAACTTCCTTCAAGGGCTTGTTTTTGAGTTTCGGGGGAGTAACGAGTTTTTAACTCTCGCGTGATTAGAGTTAAAATATCTTCACTAGCTAAATTGACAACTATCTTTTTATCTGCGGGATTAAGGAAACTTCCAACATTCAGATTAATGTGTTTTTTAATTGGCATAGTTCTGTTAAATTATTTTAAGTTGAGGAGAGCATTCACAAATAAAACGAAAACTTTTCAGAAAAAACTACTATCTCATTAATTCTGACAACATTTGCTCAAGAATATCTTCCAGAATTGACTCGTCCGTGGAGCGCAAAGAAACTGGGCCATAAAGAAATTCTTGAATAGTGATTTTCTTTTCTTTAAAGCCTTTAACAAAATCCCGAATCCCAGAAACGACGTTAATTTGAGATTCGATTGTTTCTACAATCGCAGCCATAGGGTCAATGCCTTTTTTAGCAGCTTTTCGAGAATTGCAAACCATCGTTCCTTCTGGAGTATTTTTTGTCAAACGCAGTTCCTGTTTCAGTTTTTCATATTGAGCCAGGAGAATTTGATTGTGCTGTTCTAGAGTTCGGCATCTACGGGTTAAATCATCCTCGTTATTATTGTCAATAATTTTTAAGGGTTGTTGACTTCGTTCAATTTCAAGAAGTCTTGCTAAATCCCCCTCTTGGTAGGCTTTATTAATTTCTTTCATGATTTCTGTGTGAGACTTCTGTGTTTCACTGTCTCTGGCTTTATCAGGGTGAAAGATTTCAGCTAATTTTAGAAATGTTTGACGAATTTTTCTTTGGTCATCTGTTCTGACAAAAGAGGCATAGTCTACAGACTGTTGTCCTTGCCAAGATTGATGCTGTTGTTCACTAGTTTCCTTTGAAAAATCTGATTGAGAATCTTCATTGTCAAACGATTCGTCTAATGTAGCTAACTGTTGGCTGTTGGGTTTTAGACTGATGGCTCCAGTTACTTGTAGGTCACGGTAAACTGCTTGTATATCTTTGAGGGTTTGTTTACCGAACTTTCTAGTAGTAAAAATCTCCTCAAACAGAGCATGGATTTCCTGGTCTAACTCAGCCATTTTTCGGAAACTGGGAGTAGCTTTATTGAGAAATTCTGTGCCAAAAGAACGCATCTGTTCAACAAAGTTCTTCAGTTCTGTGCGCTTTCTCTTGATCTGTTTGAGTAGTGATTGATGTTCTTTTTCTAAAAATTCTAAGCGGATATGTAATTGAGACAGAGCCAGCGGAGTTACTTTAATTGATTGCGATAGGATTGTAGTTTTTCTAGGCATGAAATACGTATGTAAGTAGAAAGTTTAAAATCTAACTGTTGCATTACTTAGGGAATGCGAAAAAAGACACATCTTGGATTATACACCACGGACTCAAATGAAGTTTTTAATAGTTTTCTCGATCAAAGCATCTAAGTGTGAATTAAACAGCGGTTTTTTTATTCGATAACCTTTTAATCAATGTCAAGTATAGACGCTTCCTCCATCTTTAAGAGGATGTTTGAAAATCTCAAAATATCTATAGTTCGCTATTCTGAGCGTCACAAAGTAAAAGGAAGAATCCTAATTTTTCGTTGCTCTAGCTTGGGGACGTTACTTTTGATACAAAACCGGAGGAACTGACCTTTTAGCGATCCCTTTCTGTGCCCAACTTTCTCACGCCATCCATTTAGTCCACTGCGGCGCATAAATTTTTTCTCCGACTTACTTGCCTGGATTTGAGATGCACTTGATATTAAACTAACCTCTTTGAAAACCTTTGACTGGTTGTTTTTGTCCTTTATCTTTGGGTTTAGATTTATTCACTTCTGTAAGTGCTTCTTGAAATAAATTATGTAGATGTAAAGGAACACTAGCAATTTCTGGTAATTCTGGCTCGATAGGTTTACCATACTCTTGTAAAATTTTGTCTAAATCATTGCTCAAGCTAAACTCAGCACGTTGCAAGAAATCTTGCAAGACTTTTTCTAATTGAGTGGGATATTTTTGTGCTAACCGATGCCATGTATAAGCATTAATATTTTTATCTTTCAAGTAGTGACGAATTAGTTTTACTGCACCTTCAATACTTTGCCAATCATCAGCTAATAATATAGTTGTGAATTTAGTATATGTTGATAAAAACATCAATCCCCAACGGGGGTGAGAAATGGCTGTGACTTGTTCTGCTTTTATGAGTTCAGCAGGTAAACCTACTTTAGGTGCAACCATTTTTTGCTTGCTGTTTTTCCCATCGAGGATTTGAGAAACAGCGTTAGTATCAATCCCAAATTCTTTAGCAGCGACGATAATTTCTTCTGCACCCATACTAGCTTTTGCTACTATTTCATTCAAATATTTGGAACTATCAACTCCGGCGGCTTTCAGATATTTATCGGTGATAATTTCTCGGAATTCAGTTATTTTTTTATTGAGTTGGTATCCTGGTAATGTCACTTCATCAGTCCCAAAAAACTCAATAAACTGCTGATGATATTGCTCTACTGACTGCCATGCTTGTTCTAGCAAGTCTGGAGCATCGCTGTAAAGATGACTTTTATAATTATCTTTAAAATTTCCAATGGCGACGGCGAGTTTTGGCTTACCGAGTTTCCCCATAAATGTGTGAGAGCCAGAAAATATCCACTCATTATCAGTAAGAGGAAAAATGCGTGTTAGTAAAATATCTCCTGGCTTGAAACGAGATGTGGCTGGTTGTTTTTCAGGGCTGTTAGATTTGACAATGTAATTTTTTGCTGTCAGAACTATGTAACGTTTAGCTGTCAGCCAGTTCATGAGTTCTAAGCCATCAGGTAAAATCTGGGTGATAGTAAATAAACCAATAAAACTACGATGCCAGCTATTGAGTAAATTGCGATCGTTCTCTGACAAATCTGCATGACTGGCGATAAATAACTCTATAGGTGAGCGATCTCCAATTTTCCCTTCTGTAATAAACCTGTCAATGATTACTTGTTGTTGGGTGCCTTCGCCATTACCGCTTATCTGTGCAGCTGCATAAATTTCGAGTGCTTGTGCTAGTTCGCCGTCAGCATCTAGGACAAAATCAACTAAGGCTTGTTTGAGTGTGTGCGATCTCTCTACTATGGCATCCACAAGCGAATCTTTCTACTCAACAATTGTAGCCTATAGCGTTTTTGAGGATTATCGCATCTAGCAATAGCTAGATTTTTTTAGCCATAGGTTTTCTATTCTTGTCAGTCCAGTATGATGATTTAGCTGCTGCATTAATTGTGGGAGTTGGTGAAATAGATTTTGCGATGCCGAAGGCGGGCTAAATTGGATAGTAGTTTGGCACTCCTGCCAAGCATGGGTAGCAGAACTGGTCGGTTTCATTCGCAATCAGCAGGCATATTCTCAGCGAGAGTTAAGGGCTATGAAGCTTATACAGCAAGCACTTTAGTTTGCTTGTCGCCCCTTGAAGTACCATTCGTCAATCTGCCGAGGTATGATAGTATTTATGTACTATCAAAGTCTTAATTTTTTATCATTTCACGCGGTTCCTAGCCCTTTGGGGCGGCTTCGCCTACAGAGTTGGGCTTCGCGCTAATTACATTCCTCAATTCCTCAATGATTTATCAAAAGGAGCTAAAGCAATGGAGACAGCCAAAACACAGCAGGAGCCAACAATGAATACTGAGCCACAAAAGGAACAT
>NZ_JAAGOG010000051.1:0-42886 GCF_010747425.1 Nostoc sp. UIC 10630 | reverse complement strand
ATTTATGTAGGTTGGGTGGAGTGAAACGCAACCCAACATTACCACCAAATTTGATGTTGGGTTACGCGATCGCTGCACCCAATCCACAAAACTACGGTTCTCAAGGTAGACGAGGTTTAGATAGGCATAATTAAACATATAAAAACTTAGTTTGTAGTGAGCTATTCATCGCCTCTTCAGAGTTATCAGGACTTTAGTCCTGACTACAAACTTTAATTTATTTATGCCTAGCAAGAAGTTGAACTGAATTTTAAGCTAGAGCTACTGCTGGTTGCTGCCAGCGTCCTACCGCCTTACCAATTACTGCTAATTCTTGCATTAATTTATCAAAACGGTCTGGTGTCACAGATTGGGGACCGTCGGATAAAGCTTTGGCAGGGTTGGGATGAACCTCTATCATCAGAGAATCTGTGCCAGCTGCGATCGCAGCCATTGCCATTGAAGGCACAAACTCAGACCAACCTACGCCGTGGCTGGGGTCAATCATAATTGGCAGGTGAGTCAGTTTCCGCAACACTGGCACTACCGATAAATCCAGCGTATTTCGCGTATATTGGCGGTCAAAGGTGCGTATTCCCCTTTCACACAAAATTACATTGGAATTGCCAGATGCCAAAACATACTCGGCTGCCATCAACCAATCTTCAATAGTAGCTGCCATTCCCCGCTTCAAGAGAACTGGTTTCGGCTGCGCTCCCACTTTTTTGAGCAAGGAGAAATTCTGCATATTTCTTGCTCCTACCTGAATCACGTCAGCAACTTCGACAATTTTATCCAGGTCAGCCGCATCCATCACTTCTGTAATAATACCTAGTCCACTGACTTCCCGCGCCTTTGCTAATAAATCCAAAGCACTCTCGCCATGTCCTTGGAAGGCGTAAGGTGAAGTTCGGGGTTTATATGCCCCTCCGCGCAAAAATTTTGCTCCAGCCGTCTTGACGCGCCGTGCTGTCTCTACAATCATTTCTTCATTTTCTACTGAGCAGGGACCTGCAACAACTACCAAAGGCTGATGTTCACCAAATACCACTGCTCCATTAGGAGTATTAACTACTACTTCCGAAGCTTCGCCGTGACGGTATTGGCGACTGGCTCGTTTGTAAGGCTGCTCTACCCGTAACACCTGCTCAATCCAGGGGCTAAGTTCCTGAATTTGTAATGGATCTAAGCTGGCGGTTTCACCTACAAGACCAATAACTACTTTATGTTGACCAATAATTTTTTCTGGAGTTAGCCCCCAGCTAGTTAATTCCTCATCAATGCGGTTTATTTCCGCTTCTGGGGAACCAGTTTTCATTACTATAATCATGTGAAATTTCCTGATTAATTGAGTAAAATTTTCTGTAAATGGGCTAACTTTATTGTTGCCTATTGCCCTAATTACGAATAGTTAAAAACAAAATTTATTTACAAAATAAATAGACAAAATTATAGCGCTCAGTCAGTAGTTTTACTACTGAGTAGCTGGATGTAGGTATAAAAAGATTATATAATTTTAATTAGCAATGTTGAAGTTATAAAATTTCAACTTCAACATTCACTTCTTTTATTTACCCAATACCGCAGTTACTTAATACCTGAGCGCCTTTAATTATGAGTTTTTTTGCCGCGTTTCGCGCCAAACTGCCACCATTCGTCCCCAATTGGTGTTGAACTCACCCACACCTAGCAAACTTCCGACTCTTTCTTCATCCCAAGAGGCAGAGAGAACGCCATAAGTTATGCCTAAGACCCCCAAACCAAATAATCCCATGTTCACCAATAACACGGCGATGGGAGCTAGTTGGATGTCGGAGTAGATAGCAAGCAGATAGCTAACAACCAGGACACTAATGCCCAAAGCTGTTGGTACGCCACAGAAACCAGCTACCCGTCGGATCATCCTCTGGCTGACTACTTGAGGAATAGCCATCTCTTGTTTGGTGTAAGTCAGTTTTTTATCAGCCTGTTTGCCAGATTCTTGTGGCTGTGCTGCTGGTTTACTTTGAGTTTTTGCGGGTTTTTGGCGCTTTTTGTTTGGTTCAAAGGGCAAGCGACTGCGTTCAGATTCTTCAGCAGACATAAGCAGTAGTCCCTATCCACGAATACCGAGGCGAGCGATCAAAGCTTGATACTTTTCACGGCTTTCCTGCGATATGTAGGCTAGAAGACGCTTACGCTGACCAATTAGCTTTAACAGTCCCCGTCGAGAAGAATGGTCTTTTTTATTTGCCTGGAGATGTTCGCTGAGGCGGTTGATGCGCTCAGTTAGCATGGCAACTTGGACATCAGCCGAACCAGTGTCGGTTTCGTGAACTTGGTAATTGGAAATTATTTCTTGTTTCCGCAGTTGCGTCAGGGCCATGATTGATTCAATTGCTAGTTTTTCTAAATGTATGCAGCAGTCTCCCATAATATCACAGCCCTTAAGCTGGATGTCGAATCATATGAGACTGTTGGCGAATTAAAAGAGGGTGAAACCAAACATCCCATAAAAATGGCAAAGGGATTATGATGAAGCAGAGGTAAAAAGAGCAGCAAAACGAGAGACACGGGTCTTGCCAATAGGAACATTAGACCACCAAGCCCACATCCGGGAGAGATTAATGGCGGCAGCAGTGGCGATATGTTGAAGATGGGTTTTGGCAAGACCAATGTAACGAGTGCGGCGCAATTGATATGCACGAATTCCTTGAGAAAGAGAGCTTTCAACACCAGCACGTTTAGAATAAAGTTGTTTAAACTGTTGGGTGTTTTGTCTAGCTCTAGCAGAGGAAAGAGCCTCATAAAGAGGTTGAGGTTTGAGGGTGAGAACACGGGATAACTTTGGCGAGTGAGTACATTGAGAGCGGACAGGACAAGTAGTACAATCACTTTTGTGAAAGCGTGCTTGAATCACAGGATTATCATAGTTATCCGTTCGCAAATGCCAAGATTGACTGGTGTGACCTTGTGGGCAAATAGCACGGCGATTGTGCCAATCGACAGTAAAACTAGAAGCGTCAAAACCAAGTTGGGCTTGGGCTTGCCAACTGGAATCAGGAGGTACTCTGCCAACGATGTCAATTCCTAACTCAGTCTGACTCGTTAGCAAGTGTTGGGCATCAACATAACCAGTATCAACGATGTGTTCATCTGGCAAGAGGTTTTTATCAGCCAAAGCTTGATGAATAATCTGAGTCATTTCCACATCCGCAGTGGTTGCAGATGTAGTTTCGACATTGGTAATTAGATGCGGTGCATCGTCATCACAAGTTTCTGTTAAATGCAGGGTATAACCTGTCCAATTCATTTCTCTTTTTGTGCGGTTACGCGCTTCAATATCATACGGAGACTGGATGAGCTGTTTGTTCGGTGGTAAGTTGTCGGCTTCTCGCCAATAGACTTGCCCCTGTTGTAGTTCATATTGCTGTACCCACACACAGCGTAAAATTTCTACCGCTTTGAGATGCCGTAACCATTCTGGGTTCGATGCGTCATACAAGGCTGCCAATAACTGATGACCATCACAGCCAATGGTCAATGCCAAGCTTCGTTGTTCTGTTTTCGATTTTGGTAAGCGATATTGTTCAAATCTGGTTGCATAACGCGAATACCAATCTTCATTAACTATTCTTAATAACCATTCATCAGCAACCGTTGCTAACTGATTTAAGGCATGGCGTAAGGTTTCTCCAACACACTCTAAACGGTTGAGTTGCCGGATTGCTGCTAGTACATGGGTCGAGTCGGTTCTGGCTTTTCCCCTAGCTTTGAGCCAACCTTTGTTTTGAAAATGTACCAGCATCAAATTTAGCAATTCGCTTTCTCGCCCGCAAGCAATTAATCGACTGCGAAATTCACTTAATACTGTGTAATCAAAACCGCTATCAGTGATTTCTAGTGCCAATGCGTATTTCCAATCAATCCGACTCCTGACTGCATCTGCCGTTTGTCGGTCAGTCAAACCTTCGGCAAATTGCATCACACTTACTAATGCCAACTGTCCTGGTGATATGCCGCTTTGTCCACAGTCTGCCCGAAACAATGTTACAAAGTCATTATCAAGGTACAGTACTCCCAGTTCATCCCGCATTTTCATATACACGTTTCCTTTGGGAAAGCATTTTCGTGCTACTTGCGCTGTTGTTTCTGGAATCAATGACCAGTCTCGCAGATGAAGAGTCATACCTGATTATTTATGCCACTTTTGTCTCACAATTATTCTGCTCACTAATTACTCCCTTGTTTTATGAGGGGTAAGACCCCTCACTTATTCGCCAACAGTCTCATCATATTTGCTGCTATGTCTGGCACTCTGCAAGACTAAGTAAGTCAAGAGACATCCAGTATCTTCATATAGAGGTGAATAAGGTAATTTTAAATGGTATTCCGGGCCGATATTTGAAGGTTTGTTTGGATTAGTAAACCATTTGTCCTGGCATTTCTTCCAGTTATCTATATACTCCAGACAGCAGGAAAGCTATTTCAACCTAAATACAAAACTTTTCGGTTAGAGGGAAAGGATTTAAATTCACCTTTCCCCCTTGCACTTTAACCTTTTCCTAGATTGGACTTGTGTTCACCAAATCTTTTAAAAGGTGAAAGTTGTTCTCAGAGTACCAATAATTGCATCGTCGTTAGCGCTGCTTTGACCAGGAGAGGTCAACCAGATGACACCAGGGGTGATTGAGATGTTATCTGACACGCGATACTTGTAGAAGCCTTCAAAGTGATAAGGGATATCATTACCAACAAAACCTGGTCGGTTAAACGAATATGGTTCTGCGCCAGCAAAAATACCTAAAACGTTACCTTTTTTACCGAAGTCAGGTAAGGCTACCCCAAGACCGTAGCTCCAAGCTTCATAATCATCACCAGCACCAAAGCCGGAGATATCGTGGTAAGAAACGAAGCCACTAATTGAAAGTTTGTCGCTGGGTCTGAAGGCTGCTTCTATACCGTAAGAATTACTAGAAGATGCGCTGAGGGTACTTAGGGTGTTAGCTTGATTAGTACCTACGACGCGGTTAGCACTACCCAAACCGCCGCCTAGATCAAATAAATTCCCGCCTCCAGCACCATGATAACCGTGAACGTAGGTAGCAGCGATCGCCAAGCGATCGCCAACACTAAAGTTCAACTGTCCAAGAGCCGCATAGTTACCCTCCAACAAACCTTGATTGGCTCCAGGATTGTTAGCATTTGATGCCAAGTAACCAACAGTCAATGAACTTGGTTTGAAAAAGCTGCCACCGCTACTAAAAGGTATAGTCAATGCAGCACCGGCACCACCACCAATCCGATAGATGGGACTTTCAGAAGCAAAGCTAGACAAAGCACCATTACCACCATCAAAGTCCTCAAAGTAAGGATTATTAGTGGCAACATAATCGCTATGAATACCTCCAGTAGCCGCAAAGTAAGCTTCAACTGGGCCTATGGGTACGTAATATGCTAACCAGTCTATATTGACACTGTTGTTAACACTGCTACCGATTTGAAAAGTTTGTGTACCTTCAGCAGTATTGATAGGAACACCAGCATTATCCACTTGATTAAAGGCTAGTGCATTACCAGCTGCAAGACGGGTGTGTAAAACGTCTTTACCTGTGAAGCTGGTTTGCAGGTCTAAACGTACCCTATCTTGGAAAACAGTATTATTAGCATCGCCAGTGTTGCCGCCAAAAATATCACTAACGGCAAAAATAGCTTCACCCACAAGCTTGGTTGTAGTAGAAAACTGATTTGCTTCTAGTTCAGCAGTCCGTGCTTCTACAGCATCAACTCGACCACGCAAAGTTGCTAGTTCTGCCGAGAATTCTTCTTGCAAACGCTGGAGGGTAGCCAAATCTTGTTTTGTTACCAAGTCAGCAGTCGCTGTTGCAATCAGTTCATTAACCCGATCTAAACAAGCATTCAAACCTGCGGCAAATTCATAACGAGTCAGTGCCCGATTACCACGATAGGTAGAATTTGGGTATCCAGCAATACAACCGTAGCGTTCAACCAGGGATTGTAAAGCTTGGAACGCCCAGTCAGTCGGCTGTACATCAGAAAACTGAGAAACTGATGTGACTTGAGACAGGGAATTTTGATTCTTACCCTCGGTGCTGTAGCGGTTAACCTCTTCTAAAACCTGATTATCATCAGTCTTTTGGGCAACCAATAGTTGATTAACTTTTGGTTGCTCTGTTTGAATAAATGTTGAAGCATCAGAAGACATTGGTGCTTCTGTCTGAGCAGTTTTTGCCTTTATATCTTCAGAGGAGCCTGCTACTTCAGTAGCTATAGCCCTAGCGGAAACCAACACCGTCACTCCCAAAACTACTGGACTTAGTACCAGAGTTTTCCACAATAGATGAGACATTCTTTATTTTCCTTTCCTAAAAAATACCCGAAATCAATGGGTTAAAGAAAAAGATAACAAGCAGTTATTCTACTTAATTTGAAATCTTATCAGATTGCTGTTACTTAAGCCATATCTGACAAAATTTTTACGGATGAAGAATCGTAAAGACTTGCTTATGCTTTGTTTGCCAGATTAAGAGTTTATGATTGAATTCCGCTCAATTTTGCGCCATTTTTTGACTTTATCTTCTTATTCTTGACTCTTATTTGCGGTAAATCCTTTTTATCTTTGTAAGAGTAGCAGATTTGAACTAGAGTTAGCTATATTTTTAAAGAACCATGACATTGGCTAATGACATCATCAATAATTTTGGAAAAATTTTGTTTAAAAAACTCGGCTTCTAACCCATAAAATACTCTCGATGAGTTTTTAGGAAACAATTGCAGTAACTGCTTACGCTGTTCATTAATACGAGATATTGAGGCTTTCAATATTAATCATAAAAAATGAGTCTGAGATAATTCTGAACAGTAGAGACGCAAAATTCCTCGTCTCTACTATTTCCCATAACTTTATTTCTTCATCTGATCCAAAGCTAAATTCAGCTTCAACACATTAACTCCAGGCTCACCAAAGATGCCGAGAAAGCGTCCATCTGTGTTTTGGGCAATCAAAGTTTCTAGTTGGTTTGGCTGAAATCCTCGTGCCTTGCTTACTCGTGCAATTTGCGCGATCGCAGCTTCTGGGGTAATGTGAGGGTCAAGGCTAGAACCAGAGGTGTAGACTAAATCGCCAGTCGGCTGCACACCTGCTGCTTTCAGACGAGTCAGATCGCCTTCAATTTTTTTACTTGGATCTGGGTCATCTTTACCTTTGATGCGTTCGAGTAATGCGGGATTACTAGGAGCCAAGTTACTAGCACCAGAAACCCCAGTTTTCAAAACTCCCCCATCATCCTTTTTGGGATCGGCTGTGCTGTAACTGGTGGTACTGGGACGGCTGTTAAAATAGCGATCGCTAGTAAAGGGTTGACCAATCAAAGCAGAACCCACAACTTGGCCTGTGCTATTTTTCAGTAAACTACCATTTGCCTGAAACGGAAACGCAATCTGCCCAATGGCAATCATCGCAAAAGGATAAATAATCGCACCGATTACCCAGAGTACCAAGGTAGAACGAACAGCTCTGCTAGCTTCACGTGCAAAACTCATTAGAATTTCTCCGGTACAAACATTACAAAAAATAGATAGATAGAAAGCCCTAACGTCACCATTCCTAACAGTCCCAATCCCCAAGATTGACTGCGGGAAAGTTGTTCGCTAGTAGCTGCATAGACCATAGGTGCAACCACTAGGTTGAAACACATCGCCAGAAATAAATACAGTGGCAGCTTTTGTCTACGCCATTGACACCAAATTTCAGTTATTTCTTCTAATACTTGGGATGCAGCGATAGTGCGTCGGGTATGAACGGGTTTCATAGTAAATTAAGACAAAGGTAAGATAATATCTATTAGTTTGATGGCAATAAAGGGAGCAATGATGCCACCAACGCCATAGATGAAGATGTTGCGACGTAGCAGTTGATCTGCTGTTAAAGGTAAAAACTTTACCCCTTTGAGTGCTAGCGGAATTAATGCCGGAATTATCAAGGCATTGTAAATCAGCGCCGAGACGATCGCAGATTGGGCACTCTTTAATCCCATAATATTCAGTGCGCCGATTCCAGCAGCCCCAAAAATAGTCGGAATGATTGCAAAATACTTGGCAATATCGTTGGCGATGGAAAATGTTGTCAAGGCTCCACGAGTAATTAGCAACTGTTTACCTATGGTTACTAAGTCAATTAACTTTGTGGGGTCAGAGTCTAAGTCCACCATGTTAGCAGCTTCTTTGGCAGCTTGCGTCCCAGAGTTCATTGCCACACCCACATTTGCTTGAGCGAGAGCAGGGGCATCATTAGTACCATCCCCGGTCATCGCCACCAATTTACCCTGAGATTGTTCCGAGCGAATCACCTCAATTTTGTCTTCTGGAGTCGCTTCCGCAATAAAATCATCTACCCCAGCTTCCTCGGCAATTACCGAAGCGGTAATTCGATTGTCACCTGTGAGCATGACAGTGCGAACGCCCATGCGCCGGAGTTGGTCAAATCGTTCCCGCAAACCAGGTTTGACAATATCTTTGAGGTAGATCACACCATAAATTTTGTCATCTTGGCAAACAGCTAAAGGTGTACCGCCTAACCGAGAAACTCGCTCATAAGCTGCGTCTATATCATCAGGAACGTAACCGCCACGAGAACGGACAAATCCCTTAATGGCATCCACCGCTCCTTTGCGAATCTGTTTACCATCAGGCAGATTTGTGCCACTCATCCGGGTTTTGGCGGTAAATTCCACACCTTCGGCTTTGTCGATATTGAAGTCTACCGCAGCTTGGGATTTTTCTGCCAATATCACAATTGACTTGCCCTCTGGCGTATCGTCAAACAAGCTAGCAGCTAAGGAGACTCGCGCCACATCTTCTATTGAGTGATTATCCAGAGGAATAAACTCATCAGCCATCCGATTACCCAAGGTGATCGTACCTGTCTTATCCAGCACCAAGGTGTTGATGTCGCCACAAGCTTCTACGGCTCGACCAGAGGTTGCAATGACGTTAAATTGTGCAACTCTATCCATCCCTGCAATACCGATCGCACTGAGCAAACCACCGATAGTTGTGGGAATCAAAGCTACCAGTAGCGAGATGAGAATCGCAACGCTAGCACCCGCCCGCAAACTGTTTCCGGCCTCAACGCTAAAGGCTGTGCTGATAAAGCTGGCAATGTAGCCCACGTAGGGGGTAATGGTTGACACTACAATCAAGAACACTTGCGTTAGCACTGCCAACAATACTGTCAAAGCAATCTCGTTGGGAGTCTTGGTACGTTGTGCGCCTTCTACCAGGGCAATCATGCGATCGATAAAGCCTTGACCAGGATCGGCACTAACGCGAATTGTCAACTCATCAGAGAGTAGGCGTGTACCTCCTGTCACCGAACTGGCAATATCTGTACCTGGTTGCTTCAATACCGGGGCCGATTCCCCAGTAATTGCAGACTCATCTACTGAGCCAATGCCTTTAATTACATCCCCATCGGCGGGAATCATATTATTTGCAACCACCTTGACCAAATCGCCCCGCCGCAGTTCCGTAGAATTGACTTGTTGTATCGAACCATCAGGGAGGATTTTGTTAGCGATCGTATCCGATCGCGTTGATCGCAGTGAATCAGCCTGTGCTTTACCGCGTCCTTCAGCGACAGCTTCGGCAAAGTTGGCAAAAACCAGGGTAAAAAAGAGAATGAAGGTAATCAACCCATTTAACAGGCGTTGTTGGTTGATATCTGCCTGGACTGTGCCATACAGATTTGGGTTAAGGGTAACAAGAAAGGTGACAATTGTCCCCACCCAAACAACAAACATAACTGGGTTTCTGACAGTAATTCGCGGATCGAGTTTGACAAATGACTCACGAATTGCTCTTTGGTAAAGTCCCCGCATATCTGTTTTGGGGGTGTGCTTACGCGAATCACGAGTTCCAGATGGAATACGAGGCGAAGAAGAATCAGTAATAATTGGCATATATTAAATTTTGGGAATGGGGGATTGGGCATTATTGGGCATTGGGAATGAGGCGTTGTACCTCATCTCCCCACTCCCTAGCCGATGCCTTTAGCGATAAAAAAGGCTTCAGCGATCGGGCCTAATGCCAGCACTGGGAAGAATGTGAGTGCGCCCAGGATTAAAATTACGCCTGCGGTAACGCTTGTAAATAGTCCAGTATCGGTTCGTAATGTACCAGTAGTGTAGGGAACAGCTTGCTTGCGAGAGATACTATCTGCTAAGAACAGCAAACCTAAAATTGGGATATAGCGTCCAACTAGTAAACTGAAGCAGGTACTCAAGTTCCACCACAAAGCGGTTGTAGTTGTTGCTGTACCTGTAGCGATCGCAAAAGGAGAAGGTTGTGAATCGCCTAAACCTTCAAAGCCAGAACCGTTGTTCGCAGCAGCTGAGGCATATTCGTAGATAACTTGAGCAAAGCCGTGAAAGCCCGGATTACTAATTCCTGATAGTTGATCGGGAAATGCCAAGGCGATTCCTGCGGGAATCAAAATGGCGATCGGGTGAACTAGCAAAATCAAGAAGCTAGCAAGTACAACTTCACGCTTTTCAATCTTGCGTCCGAGAAATTCTGGTGTGCGCCCCACCATCAGCCCTGTAGCAAACACAGCCAGTATCAGGTAAGCAAACAAATAAGCGGTTCCAGTACCCTGTCCACCCCAGATAATTTGCAGGAACATATTAGAAAGCGTAATAAAACCACCGTTGGGCATGAAAGAGTCGTGTAAACTATTGACTGCGCCGCACATGGTGCCGGTTGTACTTACCGCAAATAGTGCAGATTGTGCCCAACCAAACCGGACTTCTTTACCCTCTAGATTTGGTTGCTGACTACCCAGCAGTGCATTCACAGCCGGATTGCCGTTGTATTCACCAATGGCAGTAACGATAATAAATATTACATAAAGGATGCCCACCATTCCGTAGACTAACCAGGCTTGCTTAGTGTTGTTCGCAAACAACCCATAAGTGTAGATTAGGGAAGTAGGAATTGAAAGCATGGCCACGATTTGAATTAAGTTAGTAAATCCGCTAGGATTTTCAAAGGGGTGTGCCGAGTTGATGGCGAAAAAGCCGCCGCCGTTTTCTCCTAATTGCTTGATAATTTCAAAATGGGCAACGGGGCCACGAGCGATCGCTTGACTAATATTCGGATCTTCCAAGGTAGGGAATACAACTGCACCCGCCAGAGTTTCGGGAACACCAGCAGCTATCAACACAATCCCACCCACAATACAAATAGGCAACAAAATTCGGGTAATCGAGCGAATTAGGTCTACATAAAAGTTGCCTAATGATCTACCCGTCAATCCCCGAATAAAAGCAATTCCTACTGCCAAACCAGTACCAGCAGAGGTGAACATGTGATAGCCCAGTCCCCACATTTGGCTGGCATAGCTCATGTAGGTTTCACCAGAATAATGTTGCTGGTTGGTATTAGTAATAAAGGAAATGGTAGTATGCAGCGCTGTATCCCAAGTTGGGGCATTTATCCCCGTAGGATTGAGGGGCAACCATCCTTGACTCATGATGATAAAGAAAAGCAGCAACCCCATAACTACGTTGCTGTAAATGATTGCTCGCCCATACTGCCAGCCCGTCATATTTTCTTTGGCTTTAACACCAACTAAAGCATAAAGCACTCGCTCAACCGGATTCAAAACTGGGTCGAGAAAAGTACTCTGCTCTAGGTATACACGAGCCATATAGCGCCCAAAAAATGGAGTAATCGCTACTATAATTAACAGCGTTAATGCAATTTGAATCCATCCTTCTAGCATTGGATTATTTCAGCTCCGACATGAATAAAATTCAGAGAAATATCAGATATTTTCGGAAAATGAATCAGAAAAAATAATGAATTATATTGACATTGTTATTAGCTAACCTATAGCTATGTATTTTCTCAATCAATCATCAAGCTTTTTGTTAGATAATACAAGGTATAAATTAATATTTAAACTAGCCTATACAAAAAATATATTTGTCTATATAGACAAGTATTCAGAGTGTTTATCTCGATATATATCTGCAAATATAGAAGGACAGTTAAATGCTAAACAGTCATAAATCATCCGTAAAAAGTTAAATCCCCAACTTCTTTAAGAAGTCAGGGATTTAGACACTGGAAATTTTCACAAATCAGATAGTATTACTAGGGAGTGAGGAGTTTAATTCATAACTCATAACCGATTTTGACGACAAATTCCAAATGCGGAAGTGTAGGCGTGTAAGAAGGTTCTGCCACCAACAGGGCCGATTTCACCACCACAGAAAAAGCCACCTACAGGAATATCGCTGAGGTAGCGGCGAAATAGTTCAGAATCGAAATTGGGTTTACCATAGAGTCCTTCGCCTCGTCCCAGACAGGCAAACATTAAGGCAGCGACGGCAGAGGGTTCAGATTCTCGTTGGGTTTGATAACTTTGGAGGAGTAATTCTAGGTCTTCAGCAGAGGCTTGGGCATCGCGTAGGTGGAATTGCAGCCTTTGACCAGGACGAACACGATCGCCAATTGCGATCGCTCCAGCTGTTGGATCGACCCCAAGAATACCACGAATTAAAAAGTCTCCCTGCTGCAAAGCCAGCTTAAACTCGTCCATCGCCACACCAACAAACAGAGAGTGCTGTGCTAAAGTTCGTTCGTGTTCGCTCAGACTAGCAATCAAATCTCGCAACACCACTAGCGGCACTTGCTCATCTAACTCTAAGATGATATTGCGATCGGCTTTTGTAACTTGCAATGGTTTGCCAATCGGTCGGCATCCTTGGGCTACAATCGTTTCCAAAACAATATTGCCAGTCAAAGCTATCCCAACAGTGCCCTCACGATAAAGGCTTTGACATTCCTCGCCGTCACTCTCATTACAAAATAGGGCAACACGACCACCCATACCCCCACCACTAGCTTGTCCTCCCACGATCACCGATCCTGGATAAGCAAAATCCAACCCTTGCAACAAATCGTTGATTCCAGAAGCGAAAGAACTAGACAGCAAAATGAACTGGGGTGTCGGTGATGCTGGCACACCGATCAAATCAACCCAAGCATCTGGAGAACTATCTAAGTCAGGTAATTCTTCAGCAACAACATGAAAAACTTGAACCTTTACCCCTGGAAGATGTGCTAAAGTCAAGCTAATAGCTGGTTCCGCTTCGAGTTCTTGGGTTTCTCCGTCAACTGTCGTCCCAATCACACCTCCACCGCTACAGCCAATTAGCACTGGTACAGAAAGTTTCTCAGCTAACAAGGGTAACAATCGGGAATACTCACTTGTAAAAGCAGACGAAATGAATACCAGTCCTAGATCCGCAGGTGCTGTTAATGATGAGACAGCTCGTTCCACCACATCTGTAACGGCGGCTTCTAAAGAATGACGGGTTGATAGGGCATTTGCCCACTGCATTTGGTCTGCCATGAGTTTTGAGCTTCTTTCTCTTTTTGTGCTAGTAGATTTTGATTTATTTTTATTTTGGGAAAAATTGCATCCTACAAGAATTAGTGCCAGCCTTTTGTCTCCTCCATCCAAGAAGCTGGGGTTGTCATTCCCGAATAGATGCATCTAAATATATTGTATGATTGTTTATCTATGGTACTAATCCCACAAAATCTTAAAACATAAAGATGAATGCATTATAGATGCGGCAGTTTACTATATTGGTTATAAATCAATAGGCTAAAGTACTAACTTATGAACTGAATAGTTAGAATGGTTAGTAATCAAGCTAAAATCTGCCATTTCTGAAGTTTTTCTATACTAGTATTAACAACACACAACGAGACTAAAGCAATGACCAACATCCAAGAAACAGCAACAAGCGACATCCAAGAGAAAATTCAAGAAGAAGTAGAACAAGCGCGTACTGTCTGTGACATTAACGGTAGCGGTTCACCAGAATGTGCTGCTGCTTGGGATGCAGTAGAAGAATTGCAAGCCGAAGCTTCCCACAAGCGCCAAAGCAAGCCCAAAAATTCTCTAGAACAGTATTGTGATGACAACCCAGATGCAATTGAATGCCGGGTTTATGACGACTAGAAATTTAAACAAGTGAATTTTCTGTTCGTTTGTCACCAAGCAACCAAGAT
The DNA here is from genome assembly GCF_010747425.1 of Nostoc sp. UIC 10630. Lineage (NCBI taxonomy): Bacteria > Bacillati > Cyanobacteriota > Cyanophyceae > Nostocales > Nostocaceae > Nostoc > Nostoc sp. UIC 10630. Next base: position 28,819 of record NZ_JAAGOG010000051.1, on the reverse strand, counting down.
TTACTTACTGAGATTTCGCACTTTTACGCTACTTCCGGCTAAAACCGTACTCTCCCTATTTCATTATTTTCTCCAATGGACAAAAAAATGGTGAAATATCTGGAGTTACGGATGTATCAGGGTTAAGCTTTGAGAATTTTTATCTTAAAAGGAAACCTTTACACCCAAAAAAATTGGTTTTTGTCCGCGAGTATCAAGTATATAGCTGCTAGGTGGGCTTTTAACAGGTTCCCTGACGCTACTACAGGCAAGTGTAAATCTAAGTTGAGGATCTTTAAGTTGCTTGTTTTTTTGCCAAATTGAGAGATTTAGGAAAGTAAATTAAATAATTTACCATTTAAAAATTTTTCCAAAAATCTTTGCAAGGCATGAATTGGTTGTAGGGGCGTACATCTGTATGCCCCTACAAACGTGTTTATAGTAGAAACTGCGTGAAATGGTATAAGTTTGGTAGCCACTTACTTCCACCAAGAAGTTAGAGCGCAATCTTGAGGCTAGATTTTGTGCTTTGATTAAACTGTTTGTAATATAGATAGACTACTAGCTAGCTAATAGCTTACAAGTTTGTCAGTTATGGATACTTGCTTTTAGTTTAAATTGTTTTATTTATCGTTTGAGAAAAACTATGGACTATAACGTTTGGTTTCGCCCTTTCGTCTGGATTGATTACCGACTGGCAGTATTATTCTTGGTAATTATTCCGCTAATTCTTTTAATTTGGGCATTTGTGCAAAAAGCAGAAGCTATACAACGCTTGTTGACTATATACTGGAAAGTATCAAGCTTGGTGGCAATCACGATTTACTTAATGATTGCCCAGTATCCAGTTAGCTTTATCTCTGGATTGATGGCTCAGATTTTAATCCCAATTTCACTGTGGTTCTGGGTAGATATCAATGATGAAATTGAATATCAAACCAGTGGAGTTTTGAAATTTATTTTTACCTCTTGGCGCTGGGCTACAACTGTTTATTGTATTTTGGGTACACTAGCGTTGATCCCATTTTTGGGTTGTGCTTTTTCTGCCAGTGTGATGAAGACTGCTTATTGTCGCGTCTGGTTTGAGATTCCGTTATTATTCAAAGAATATTTTCATGCTAATAGCAAAGCTGAGTTTTTAGGTTTTCTTGGCATAACTAGTTTAGTAATTTATGTGGTTTACTTAAGCTATTTTGTTCTGATTAAGCTTGGCAAGCAGGGACGTTCAGCCACACCACAATAACTGTCGCTACGTCACATACCCCTAATGTAAAAAAATGAATTCCATTGGTAAGCGGCTAGAACAATACACCGCTAAACGCCCCAAAGAAGTCTTGATTGTAATAGTGGAAATTGCCGATGAGGAAGATACAATTGCTATTTTCAAAGGCTTTTCCAGCTCTTTGATGCGCCCCACAGCATTTGATGCAGATGTAGCAGTTTTGCCAGATGGGGCAAAGATTCTCAATATTGACAGGGTAGCCAGTCCTTACAATCCTGAAGCACCCCGTTATATTCAACAAGGAATTTCTTGGGAAGCGATGGAAGCTCTATTATCAGAAGTGGGAGTCTAACTAAAATTTTGTCTCAAGTTAGTTGTTAGACTGACTCAAGCAACGCTTTTAGATAAATTACAGTCAATTTTTTATGAGAACATTTACTGCGATCGTCGAACGTGACTCTGATGCAAATCTGTATGTAGGCTACGTTCCTGGTTTTCCTGGAGCGCATTCTCAGGGTGAAACCTTGGATGAATTACACGAAAATCTACGTGAAGTGATTGAGATGCTGCTAGAAGATGAAAATCTGGTTTTTGATACTGAATTTGTTGGTACACAGCAAATTGTAATTCGATAGTTCATGAGCAACATTCCCGTTTTAAAACCTCAAGAGGTTGTTCGGATTCTTGAGAATCTTGGATTTATAGAGGTGCGTCAGAAAGGTTCACACAAACAATTTCGCCATGAAGATGGACGAGGTACAACGGTTCCATTTCACAAAGGTCGAGACATATCACTCAAGTTGCTACGTCAGATTGCAAATGATATTGGTTTGACTACTGAAGAAATGTTGAAGTCAAGATGAATCGGACTCGTAATTTATACATTCTTGCTTGGTATGACGAAGATGTAGATTTTTATCCTGATTCAATACATGTTAAAAATACGACATAATAATCGATTGAACTAGAAGCATTATTTTTCGGAATATCTTGCCGAATTAGGTAGTTACGCCGTTGGAGAATAAATATAGGTACTTTATTCTTCTCAACAACTTCTTGGGGTAACATGGCAGAGGACGCAGTTAGAGTTTTCATTTCCTATTCCCACAAAGACGAACCATTGCGAGATAGTCTTGCAACTCATTTGAGTAACCTGCAATGGCAAGGCATTATCTCTAGCTGGTACGATCGCCAACTTACTGCCGGAACGGAGTGGGATGACAAGATTAAGACTGAGCTTGAATCTGCTGATATTATTCTATTACTGATTAGCCCAGACTTTATCGCCTCCAAATACTGCCGTGATATTGAAATTCCAATGGCGTTACAGCAGCATGAGTCAAAAAAGGCGTATGTTGTTCCAGTCATTCTGCGCCCATTTGACTGGTTTGAAGCACCTTTTGCCAAACTACAAGCGTTTCCTAAAGATGCCAAAGCTGTAACGACTTGGGTAAACCAGGATGAAGCCTTTGTGAGCGTCACACAAGGCATCCGCACAGCAGCGAAGCTAATGCTAGACTACCGCAAGCAGCAAGCAGAGCAGAAAAAGGTCATTGAAACACAATATCTGCAAAAGGTTGAAGAGGCTCTTTCTGACGGCGTGATTTCGATTGTGGAACGAGACACGTTAGACGAACTTCGAGAATCGCTGGGTTTAACGCCAGAAGAGGCAAAGGAAATCGAAACTCGTGCGTATGAGCCTTACAGCAGAGTTCTGGAAAACCTGAATAAATATAAGCAAACACTCAACAGATTAATTGAGAAGGGTTATTATCCTTTCAGTGAGGAGATTGAGAAGGATCTGGAAAATCGTCAGAGAGATTTGGGGCTAAAGCCTGAAGATGTCGCTCGAATTTCAAAGCCAATTCTTGACCAAGCTGAGTTAGATTATCAAGCTAAAAGAAACCAGCTTGAAGTCGAGCAACTAGAGTCGCTAGAGCAGCGTCGGCAGCAAGATGAGTACGAAGCTAAATTACAGCGTTATAGAGAAGAATTTTCCAGAGCCGTTCAAGTAGAATATCCACTCAGTCAGCCTGTTGTAGAGGGGTTGAGAAACTTTCAGCAGCAATTGGGACTTAAGAATGAAGATTTTGCCAAAATTGAGCAGTCGATTCGTGAACCAGCAGAGGTAAAGTATCAAGAAAAACTGAAGGAGTACGAAGCCAAATTACAGCGTTATAGGCAGGAATTTTCCAGAGTCGTTGAAGTAGAATATCCACTCAGTCAGCCTGTTGTAGAGGGGTTGAGAAACTTTCAGCAGCAATTGGGACTTAAGAATGAAGATTTTGCCAAAATTGAGCGCTCAATTCGTGAACCAGCAGAGGCAAGGTATCAGGAAAAACTGAAGCAGCAAGTAGAAGAGGAGCGGCAACGACAAATAAAACTTGAGCAGCAACGTAAGCAAGCTGAAGCAAAACATAAAGCTCAAACACAAGCAGGAACTAGTCAAGCCTCCAGCCCTCAAAACAGCGCAGGTAATAAATTGCGGCGTTTTGAATTTGATGTCATTACTGTTGATAAACAAGGAGAAGAAAAAAGCCGCACTAGGAAGGCAGCAGAGTTTTTCTCTGAAGACTTGGGTAATCGAGTGTTTCTAGAGATGGTTAAGATTCCATCGGGAACCTTCCAGATGGGTTCACTACAGGGCCAGGGAGAGGAGAATGAGAAGCCTAAACATACTGTTAATATGCCAGCTTTTTTGATGGGAAAATATCCTGTTACTCAAGCACAATGGCGGAGGGTTGCCGCTCTGCCCCAAGTAGAGATCGCACTCAAAGCCGAACCTTCAAATTTCAAGGGAGATAGCCGCCCAGTGGAAAAAGTTTCTTGGGATGAGGCTGTGGAATTTTGTCGGCGCTTGTCTGTTGTGACGGAGCATTCATACCGCTTGCCTAGCGAAGCCGAATGGGAATATGCCTGTCGAGCCGGAACAACGACTGAATTCTATTTTGGTGAGACTATCACACTAAAACTGGCTCGGTGTCAAGCTCATCTTGGTATGGTTTTTGTCACTGCGTTTCTGTCTAGTGGAGAAACTTCTTTTGTGGGCAGCTACTTGCCCAATGCTTTCGGTTTGTACGATATGCATGGCAATGTTTATGAGTGGTGTGTCGATCACTGGCATGGCAACTATGCAAGTGCGCCCACTGATGGCACAGCTTGGATAGTGAATGGAAATAGTGAAAAACGGGTAGTTCGGGGCGGTTCCTGGGACCTTTTTCCGGCGGGCTGTCGCGCTGCCAACCGCGCCTATGGCTCTCCCGTCTCCCGCAGCAGCAATATCGGTTTTCGGGTTGTGTGTTCGGTTTTTCCAGGACTCTTTTAGCCCTTTACTCTCTTGCTCTTTTGCCCTCTACTCTTTATTTCTTTACCCTTCTTTCGCGCGAAGCGCGGTCAAAAATTTTTTATATTTCTTCCATTCGCTATCAATAAATATTGCAAATATTGCGCGATTCCTCCCAAGGGTAACTAACTCCTACAATAGTTTATTGGGACAGGCATCGGTAAACGGGGCGGTTCCTGGAACAATAATCCGGCGAACTGTCGCGCTGCCAACCGCAACTATAACTCTCCCGCCTACCGCAACAACAATATCGGTTTTCAGGTTGTGTGTTCGGTTTTTCCAGCACTCTTCTACTGTCAGAACTGGACAATGGGAATTGTTCGGGCGTACCCAGAAGAGTCCAGACCTGTTCCGGCGACAGAGATAACTTTGTCCGAAAATAAAACTAGGTCGGATAGCTTGGTAGGCGCAAATTGTTAGCCTAAAATAGAAAAATTAGAGGCGTGAACCTCAGATATGATTTAGACATGGAGTTTGAGTGGGATGAGTCAAAAGCAACAGCTAATCTAACAAAGCATGGTGTCAGCTTTGAAGAAGCTAAGACCGTCTTTGATAATGTACTGGCAGTTATTTTTGATAATGAAGCTCACTCAGTGGGTGAGAAGCGAGAGATTATTATTGGGCACTCCCAAAACAATCGCTTGCTATTAATTTCTTTCACCGAACGTTCTAATGCCATTCGCATTATCAGTGCCCGTTTAGCCACTCGAAGGGAGCGTGAAGATTATGAACAAAACGCCTTTTGAGGAGTCACACAATTCCGATGACGAGCTTCTAACTGACTACCACTTTGATTATAAGAAGGCGAAGCCCAACCGCTTTACTGCTCAAAGTAGAAGAAAGCAACTGCTAAAAGTTGTGGTTCTAGATGAAGATTTAGCTCAAGTTTTTACAACACCAGAATCGGTCAATAAAGTGCTCAGGGCACTAATTGAGTCAATGCCACAAACAACAGACGGCGACACAGCCTAACAACCCCAATGCAGCCGATGGATGAAAGCCGCTAGTGCTGAGTTTAACCCCTGATCAGGAACGTTACCCTGAAGAAAGCAAGCTACAGATTGGTCTAAATTGCTGTCTGAAACTGTTTTCTCTACAAGACGCTGCACGTAGCAAGATCCCTGTAAGGGTAAAATTTTGAAGATTTATTTTGACTTTTAAATTTAAAAAATGTCCCGTTCTGGATACACACTTCCCGTCTTTGCGTGCGCTGCTGCTGTTGCAGCTTTACACTGGTTACACGATCGCAAACCCCTAACTCTAGCATCTGTAGATTTGATTGAACCGGCTCAAATCGCCGAAATCCCTATTGAACAGGTAGCAGGACTATCTGAGAATACAGCTTTAGCAATTACCCGCAGCGATCCCGGTGATAATCTCGATTTGACTAGGGATACACCGATTTGGGTATTAGTAGAATGGCGAGAACAGGGGGAGACTGTAATTATAAAAGGTGGGGAAGGGATTGGCAGACAGATGAATGCTGGTGACAAACCTGCTATTTATGATTATGCTCAAAGACTTTTAAAAGAAAACTTGCAACGAATGCTAGCACCAGGGGAAAAAATCACGGTGACGATTATTCTACCTGAAGGGCGATCGCTAGCTGTTCGGACTTCAAATTCTGCTTTTGGTGTGGTGGAAGGACTTTCGCTTTTAGGCATAACCGGCATTTCTCAACCTTTGAGTACACCAGATCAGCTTGCAGTTTTTCGGGCAGAATTACAAAATAAAGCCAGTCGTTTTGAGAGTTTAGTATTCTGTATCGGCGAGAATGGCCTAGATTTAGCGCGTAAACTAGGGATTAATCCCGAACAATTGGTCAAAACTGCTAACTGGCTCGGCCCAATGTTAGTAGAAGCTGATGTACTAGGCGTGAAAGAAATCTTATTATTTGGCTATCACGGTAAGCTGATGAAGCTGGCTGGAGGGATTTTTCACACCCATCACTACTTGGCTGATGGACGGCGAGAAATTTTGGCCGCGCACTGTGCGATCGCAGGTTTAAAATCACCAGATATCCAAGCTGTATTTAATAGTGCTACCGCCGAAGCAGCACTAATATATCTAAAATCGCTAGATGCTTCAACCGGCAGTGATTGGGTAAATCAAGTTTACAGTGCGATCGCAGAAACTATCGATGTTCGTTCTCAAGAATACATTCAAAGCCATAGCGAAAGGGGCACAGCAGTTACAGTCTGTGGCTCAATTCTCTTTGATCGCGATCGCAAAATTATCGTGAAGAGTAAAACTGCTGGTCTGTTAATGGGAAAATTATGTTAATTTATTATGAATAATCGTAAACAATCCAAATAAATAATTTTTTAAGTAACCACTCTAGGGTAAGTTTATCGTTTTCATATCATCTCTAGCTCCGGGACTAGACAAACGCACATAACCTCGCGTTTGTCTAGGGATTCTATACCATTATCAGCCTAAGCAGGCTGAATAATAGCATCACCATAGACCATAAAGCATCTATCCTTAACAGACATAACACTTCCATCATGAATACAGTGGTGACTCTACCGACAGAACAAGCGCCCCAAACATTGGAAAATGTTGGGCGACTTGATCGCCAATTAATTATAATTCTGGACTTCGGCTCTCAATATTCTGAATTGATTGCCCGTCGCATCCGCGAGACTCAAGTATACTCTGAAGTTTTATCCTATCGCACTACTTCTGAACAATTGCGCCAACTCAATCCCAAGGGAATTATCCTCTCTGGTGGGCCGAGTTCGGTTTATGGTGACAACGCTCCCCATTGTGACCCAGAAATCTGGAATTTGGGAATACCCGTCTTGGGTGTTTGCTATGGGATGCAGCTAATGGTAAACCAACTCGGTGGTGAAGTGGCAAAGGCTGACCGAGGTGAGTACGGCAAAGCATCATTATATATTGACGATCCCACAGATTTGCTCACTAACGTCGAAGATGGCACTACCATGTGGATGAGTCATGGAGACTCAGTTACCCAAATGCCATCAGGGTTTGAATTGCTGGCACATACAGAAAATACCCCCTGTGCTGCCATTGCTGACCACGAAAGGAAACTTTACGGGGTTCAATTTCATCCAGAGGTGGTGCATTCTCTTGGTGGCATAGCATTAATTCGTAATTTTGTCTACCATATCTGCGATTGCGAACCCACTTGGACAACTGCGGCTTTTGTTGAAGAGGCAATTCGAGAAATTCGCACCAGAGTTGGCGAGAAGCGAGTGCTTTTGGCACTATCTGGGGGAGTTGATTCTTCTACCCTGGCGTTCTTGCTGTATAAAGCCATTGGCGAGCAACTAACTTGTGTGTTTATCGATCAAGGCTTTATGCGGAAGTATGAGCCAGAGCGATTGGTAAAGCTGTTCCAAGAGCAATTTCACATTCCTGTAGAGTATGTGAATGCGCGCGATCGCTTTTTAGCTAAAGTTGCTGGTGTTACAGATCCTGAAGAAAAACGCCGCCGCATCGGACACGAATTTATCAATGTATTTGAGGAAACCTCCAAGCGCCTTGGTCATTTTGACTATCTAGCTCAAGGCACTCTTTATCCAGATGTCATCGAATCTGCTGACACCAATGTTGATCCCCAAACTGGTGAGCGGGTAGCGGTGAAAATTAAAAGCCATCACAATGTTGGCGGTTTGCCCAAAGACCTAAGATTTAAATTGGTGGAACCACTGCGGAAATTATTTAAAGATGAAGTCCGCAAAGTTGGGCGTTCCATTGGTTTACCAGAAGAAATTGTCCAACGACAACCTTTTCCTGGGCCTGGTTTGGCAATTCGCATTTTGGGAGAAGTTACATCTGAGCGGTTAAATATTTTGCGCGATGCTGATTTGATTGTGCGACAAGAAATTAACCAACGCGGTATGTATCATGATTTCTGGCAAGCGTTTGCTGTATTGCTGCCAATCCGTAGTGTTGGCGTTATGGGTGATCAACGTACTTATGCTTATCCCATCGTCTTGCGAATTGTTACCAGTGAAGATGGCATGACTGCTGATTGGGCGAGAGTGCCTTACGATGTCCTGGAAGTGATTTCTACGCGGATTGTCAATGAGGTAAAAGGGGTGAATCGTGTGGTTTATGACATCACCTCTAAGCCGCCTGGAACCATTGAGTGGGAGTAATTAAGTTTTGAGTTGAGTTAACTAAAAAGCTCATCACTCTTTCCGATTATTCATGTTCTTTGCAGTAATTTAGATTCACATATTTTAAATGGCAATGCCGAGCTGACTCGTTTTGAGTTTTGGCATTGTCTATTTTTTTGGCTATAGCTTTGGTAAGCTACTCTACATTTAACTTAAATAGTTATGGCGGACAAGATGCATACCCTAAAAGAGCTTGATTTAATTAATACAATTTAGATGTAAAAAATGCCATGCTTGCTAAATTGAAAAGTCCCAGCAAAATCGCAAGTTTTTTGTAATAAAATAGGCAGCGATTATCCAAATAATTTTGTAAAACAATTATTTGTAAAAATGAATTTAAACACAAATATAATTTTATCCAGTCAAGAATTATAAATTCCAGCGAATAATTAACCATCAATTAGATGGTGGCTAGACAAATTGAATTATTGTCTAGAAAAATAGGCGCGATCGCAGTAAAATTACCAAGGGTGTGGTAAAAGACAAAAAACCAGCAGCTCATTAGAAATAACTTTCATTTGATAAACATTTATGGAGATGTTATGGAACCTCCTCTCCCCCTTGCTGGCTTAAACATCCTTGTAGTTGATGATGATGACGATAGCCGCTTTTACATTACTACCGTTTTAGAAGCTGATGGAGGCACCGTTATGGCAGTTCCATCGGCGGCGGTAGCATTGAAAGTACTACCTGAGTTGCAGCCAGATGTCTTAATTTGTGATATTGCTATGCCTGGTGAAGATGGCTACACCCTTATTCGCAAGATCCGGGCGCTGAAGCCTGATATTTGGGAAAAACTCCCTGCGATCGCTTTAACTGCTTATGGTGATAGCGAGTATCGTAGCCGTGCGCTGGAAGCAGGCTTTCAGACTCATGTGCCTAAACCAGTCGATCCAGGAGAACTAGTTGCGATCGTTGCTGATTTGGTTGCTTCTTATAAGAATTAACGCAAAGATGCAGTCATTTGTGGGTCATTAAATGAATAGGGCTTGATTTGGAATTGCTGAAACTACTTTGCTCCAGTTTCAAAGCTAATTTGCTCAGACTTATATGCTGGTGGCTCTACGTGAATTAAAATCCTGACTGGACGGAACCTTTCTTCTAATCGGCTTTCTACTTCTTCGGTGATGTGGTGAGCGGTTTCTACGTCTGGTGCATCTACTATTAAATGCATTTCAATAAATACCTGACGACCAAGAACACCGCGAGAAGCAATATCATGACAGTTAATTACACCTGGAACAGAAGTAGCGATCGCATGAATTGCTTCTGGTGCGATCGCCATTTGATCCACAAGCCAAGGCAAATTTTCTTTTAAAACTGACCAGCCACTCCAAAATACCAACAAGGCGACAGGAAAAGCTAACACCAAATCCATCCATTGATAACCTAGCCAAACTCCGATCAAGCCGCCAATTACAGAGATTGTCACCCAAATATCGCTCATGGTATGTGTCGCGTCAGCTATGAGGATTGAGCTACCTACCCGCCTACCCACAGAACGTTCGTAAAACGCCACAAAAATATTCACGCCCAGCACAATTAGTAATAACCACAACTCCGGTGGCGATATTCTCACAGGTTCACCACCACCTTTGAGAATTCGTTCAATTGCTCCTTGCAGAATTTCAAAACAGGCTATTCCTAAAAATGAGGCTATTCCTAAAGCCCCCACAGCTTCAAACTTGCTGTGTCCATAGGGATGTTCGCGATCGGGTTGTGGAGAAGAAAATTTACTTGCAATTAATCCTAAAACGTTGTTGGCGCTATCTGTCACACTATGCAAGGCATCAGCTAGCAAACTCAACGAACCTGTCCAGTAACCCACAAGTGCTTTCAATCCCATTACAAACAGGTTGAGCAGTAGGGTAATAATTAAAACCTTTCGCACTTCGGCGCGGTTATCGTAAAGCATAGATAATTTATCACATCAAGTTCTATGACTTCTAATGTAGAACTCAAAACATAAATAAACACAAATCAAATGTATCAAAGTCTTACGCAGTAAGAATTAAGTCTCTCTATAGACTCTATTTTTTATACTATTCTGTTGAGATTATTTATAATTAACAGCAGCTACAAGCTTTATAGCTATTAGTAATTGCCTTTATAAATAACAGCATATTTTTAGCATTAATTCCAGAAATATTTTAATTAATTTTGTTATTTCTACATCTAGTTACTCCAAACAAAATTGTATCCAGAGATACTATGACGACCATCAGTGGTGTGTATTTACTTAGGATAACTGATGAGTGAATGAGTTTCATTTGCTACTTTGCAAGGATAAAGAAGCCTGCGCTTCATTCAAAAAATGGTCAAAATTTGAGCAGCAAAATCGAAAAATATTTACAGGTTTTGGAATAATTAGTAAACCTAGAGGTAAAATTTCGCGTTCCCCTCGCTAAAAATAAATTAACAAGCCAGAGTGATGAGTGAAAATTTAATCCTCTTACGAGTTTGAGTAAGAACTTGAGCCATATAATTCCAAAGGTCAATTTTCCTCAGACGGCAAGTTTCAATCACGAATATTATGAGTACCAAAAAACTTACAGGTAAGGTGGCATTGGTAACAGGCGGCTCACGCGGTCTGGGAGCAGCGATCGCCAAACGTCTCGCAAAGGATGGTGCAGCAGTCGCCCTCACCTACACTAGCTCGCCGCAAAAAGCCGACGAGGTGGTGCTTGCCATCGAAACGGCAGGTGGTCAAGCCAAGGCTCTTCGCGCCGACAGTGCCAATGTCGAAGCCGTAAAAAATGCTGTTGCCGATACAGTGAAAGCCTTTGGTCGTCTTGACATCCTTGTGAACAATGCGGGGGTCGCCACTTTAGCCCCAATCGATCAATTCTCAATGGATGATTTTGATCGGCTGATTGCGGTTAACATCAAGGGTGTCTTTGTTGCAACTCAGGAGGCTGTCCGCCACATGGGTGAGGGCGGACGGATCGTTATGATTGGCAGCGTCAACAGTGACATAATGCCTTTTGCTGGCGGCTCCGTTTACGCTTTAACCAAGGGTGCGATTGCAAGCTTCACACGCGGTCTTGCCCGCGATCTCGGTCCTCGTGGCATCACGGTGAACAATATTCAACCCGGCCCGATAGACACTGACATGAATCCGGCGGAAGGGCCCTTTGCCGACACTATGAAAAGTATGATTGCCCTCCAACGGTATGGTCGAACAGAAGAAGTCGCCGAGATGGTTTCCTATCTCGCCAGTGCAGAAGCTGGTTTCATTACCGGTGCAAGCCTGAAGATTGATGGTGGCTTTTCAGCCTGATAAAGCAGAACCAAGAAAAATCCGATCGTGTAAATCTGTCTGGCGACAATATCAGCGCTGGGGTGCATCCTCAAAAAATTGGGCTTCGCCGCCGTCGATCTCGGCGGCTTCGTCTCTTCTTCCGGTAAGATTAGTACTTATCAATAAGCTTTAATAAAAACTTATGTCTTCAATTCCTCTAACATTGAACCTAATTGAAGGTTCTGTCTCCTTCAGTTTTTCACCCCAAGCAGCACGAGAATTAAAGACAGCGACAGATCAACTGATGGAGCGCCTGAAAGCTATCGCCGCTAAACCCACTCCTGGCGGTGGTAAAGTCACTCCCCAGCCTCCAATGGAATATCGTTATACGGGTGAAGTATTTTTAGAAATTTTCTGTAATCCTAATATCTGGCCAACGCCTTTCGCAGCCAAAGTTTTGCTCACTGTCCGCAACGTCAACATCCGCTTGACTACTGAAGCTGAACTTACCCGTATTATTGAAGACATTAATCAATATTTAGAGCAGGTCGGATAATCGTTTATATAATTTTTCTCTGCTTTTAGAGATTTTTTAACAAATAATCCTATACAAATTTGGGATTTTGCGAAAATTGAGCCAGTTACTTGCGGAGGCTTCCTCTATTGTCGCAACTGGTGTTGGTTAGCCCGACTGAGCAAACTTTTCCAGACGGATTCTACCTTTGAACAGCAAGCGATCGCTTCCCTAAAGTAAGCGATGCTGTCAATTGCGAGTCAAAAGTGAAGTTCCTACACTTCTATCGGATCAATGTAGGAGCTTCACTGAATTTACATATTAAACTCAAGCTGTAGCACCAGATATATAGAAAAAATAGTTCTGATGCTTTCTTTAACTTGAAAACTTATATAAATTAAGACTCCAATGCTTCTGTGTTAATGAAAAACGCAAGATTTTGTATGGGGCAATGCTCATTAAAAACCAGAGATTATCCCCCAAATTGGGCGTAGGATCGTTGACTGTGACATCCACACATCGAAAATTAACCCCCAACCCCAAACCCGAAATCAAACATTGATTTAGTCGTTGTCCCACTGTTCACGACCAATTAGGTCGCCAATGCGATCGCGCAACAAAAAGTCACATTTCTCTAATTCACATTCAACGCAAACCCACTCTCTCGCTGGAATGTATTGGCAAAGGGTATATATTGGCTGTTGTCGGCTAATCATTCCCTTTTGCACCAGTCGACGTGCTTCGTCTTGGATCAAATCGAGAGAGTAGTAATTGATAGAAGGCACCGTATTCACACTCATGGTTTTTACTCACAAATTAACACTTACGATAGTGTTCCCGTTAATAATTAGGAACAAACATTACAGAAATTAGACTTGTGGCTAGTATTTTGTAGTTTGCTATACGGAACTATTTTTATTTTGACGCTAGATATCCTGAAATTATCTCAAGAAATGTTAAGAAAGTCAACGAATCCTGACATTTATCAAAAATCTGCTTTACAAAAAAAATTCCGAGTAGTTAACTTAACCTGCTATGGCGGTTGTATGGTTTTTATGCAACAAGTCTGAAAGTATTGCCATTACTGTATTTAGGCAAGATTCGCTGGGTGGTAAGAATTCATATTGCAATCGCTTACATATCAAATAATCACCTTAAAGCCGGATCTAGAACTGCTGGTATTTATCTAAGGGTAAACAACACAAGAATATTTGTCAGATACTACGGTATAAACTGTTGCAAAACATAACGGCTAAAGTACACTACGAAGGCTTTTACCCTATCATCTGTTAACAATTTCTTAAGTAAAATTGCAATTGCTTAGTTATTTTCAGCACTAATATTACACAGTTTTCTTTTGATCAACATCTGTAGAAGGGTGGAGTAAAGGCAGGAGGAGCAAATCAGTTGGGGATTCAACCCCTAAGATTTGAAGCCACCGTTGCGTTCGCTTCCCACAGGGTACAGCCAAAACCATAATTTTCACTTAGCGGAAATTCATGTAAACGCATACTCCTAGGTCGAAGTAAGCTATGCAAAGCATCTCTAGAGAAGCGGCTACTCTACGAATTCTCCAACGGAGTACCCGCAGAGTATTGCCCCTACCGCGTGTAGTTTTGCGTAAGTCCTAGTAGAGTAAAGACGAAAGCCAAGGCAAACATCAAGCGTATAGATGCAACTACCGATCGCTGAAGTTGGTTATGGTTACATTAAAACAGACGCGATCTAGTCACGTCTGTAAACTGTTTGGCGGATTTGCTGAGATTAATTGTTCTGAAGTTACATTGTTATTTAAGTTACTTATTCACTAAATGATTCATCATCTTCATCTGTGCTGTCTTCTACTGCTAACAGGTTTTCTGGCGGACGATCGTGATTGAGTTGGCTTAGTAGTGCCAATACCTTGTTACCGCGTTCTATGGAACGATCTTCGAGAAAGATGACCTCTGGTGTACGACGTAGCCGTACCCGCGCCCCAAGTTCACTGCGGACGTAACCTGTGGCTGACTTTAAGCCTGCCATTGTTTCTACCTTAGCTTCATCTGTACCATAGATACTGACGTAGATTTTGGCGTGTTGGAGATCGCCAGAAACATCAACATCAGTCACACTTACCATTCCTGTACCCACACGGTCATCCTTAATGCCGTTGAGCAGCATTTGGCTAACTTCCCGTTTGATCAATTCTGCAACGCGGGAAACCCGGCGATTTGTAGCCATAAAAATTTCGCCTCCTGACAGAGGTTGTACGACAAAAATAGATGCAATTTGGGTAGACAGTACTTAGCGAAAGCAACGCCAAGAGCAACCGTCTGTAGGGCATAGCCCCGATATAGCGCTAGTCTAGATTGCACTCAAGCCCAGCATTGCCCGTAGGGTGAAAGTAAGAAAGACTAGGCTGCTCACAAATAAACCTAAGAGGGCGATTAAGGTAACAGGGCGCTTCAACAGTGGCACTAATGGCGCAAAGGTGTTCAAAAACAGCCCTAAGACGATAGTAATTAAGTACCGGGGGTAGCGAAAGACGTTATCCCAAAATCCGTCAAACATCTGAATCTAAACTGCCTTGTTATATACTTACGTTTGTTTTGATATGCTTTATCAACTCAATTGTAATCTATGCAGCCGGAAAATTAGCCAGCTAATATAAAATATGCCTCGTCGGTTATATTGGCTTTATTTAGTCACGATTATTTTCAGTTAAATCGCAAGTAAATGGTAATTCAAATCCCCAAGGAAACTAGCCCGCGTCCATTTTTGAAGTGGGCAGGGGGTAAAAGTAGGTTGATACAGCAATATATTCCTTATTTTCCCAAAAGTTATAAAAATTACTATGAACCATTTTTAGGTGGTGGTGCTGTTTTTTTCTATCTCCAACCAAAAACAGCAACTTTAACTGATATTAACGCCGAATTAATTAACACTTATTGTTGTGTTAGAGATCGTGTTGAAGAATTAATTTCTCTATTGAAAGAGCATAAAATTCGACATAATAAAGATTATTATTATAGTGTCAGAAACAACTCTGGTGGCACTGATCTAGAAAAAGCAGCTCGTCTAATTTATCTGAATAAGACTTGTTTTAATGGTCTTTATCGAGTCAATTCACAGGGAAAATTCAATGTGCCTTTAGGCAGATATGAAAATCCCAATATTTGCTCTGAGGTTTTACTACAAGCTGCATCAGAAGCGCTTTCTCATGCAGAAATTAAACAAGCAGATTTTACAGAAGTCCTAAATCATGCAACTAGCAGTGATGACTTTGTATTTTTTGACCCACCCTATCATCCTATAAGTGATACTAGCTATTTCACCGCTTATAGTCAAAATTGTTTTAGTAAAAAAGACCAAGAACTTTTAAGAGATACTTGTGCAGAGTTGGCAAGTCGTGGTGTTAAAGTTATGGTCTGTAATTCTGATAGCGAATTTATTAGTAATATTTATACAGATATCAATTTTGAAACCTACAAAATCAAAGCAGCCCGATCAATTAACTCCAATATAAAAAATAGAGGCATGATTGACGAACTATTAATTACATCTTTTAAAGATTTTTATTTGCCCAAGCAATAAATCTGTCTAAGCTATAAACTGCTAATAAATTATGGTTATCATTAACTCTTGCTTTTAGCCATTTGCTGGCACCTTCTCGCATACCTTCCCCGCCTAAAATGACGATAGTTGGTGCAGGGTAATAGTTCTGGATGTTCATGTTCAAGTAAGGAAACTTTTCATCGACAGAACCGGGGCTTTCTTGCCATTTGCACTCGAAAATTAAACCAGATGGCATTGCAGGTGAGCCAACAACATAAAAATCAACCTTCAAATCGGTATGATAAATCCCAGTTCCAATATAAACTTCTTTTCCATAGCGCTTTGGTAATAAAGCAGCATTTAGTATAAATTCTTTTGGAACATAGTTCCCTACTTGGAAATAATTATGTCCATTTAAGATTGCTTCAACATTTCCTTCTAAAATATTCCCCGACTTATTTGCCCGTCCGCCTTGAGTCAGAGCCATCCTAAATCCCTCTGCCAAAAGTCCTACTAATTATAGGATTTCACAGAAGTAGTAAAAAAGGGTCAGTTTCTTAATATGAATTTTTGATTATGACGTAAACAAGGTTGGATTAATGGGTAAAAAATCGGAAATTATTGGTATTTTTGTACTAAAGAAATACAAATGTATTAATAATTTGGATGAGGTACAAGTTAGTAATTCAGATAAGAGTTATTTGTGGAAGATCGTGGCGAATTGAAGGTGAAATTTAAACGCATAGGGGCGCAGAGGGAAGCGCAGAGGCACGCAAAGAATTCACTACGAATTAATGAGATTTTGTACTTAGTGTATAAGCTAAATTCGCGCTCCTCGTCCCAGTCATAAGCTTAGATAATGTTTTTTGGTTATTTCACCTTAGCTTCAACCTGTTTGTGCTTCAGTATGACCGTTGCGGATAGACCATGCTAGTTCTAATAGTTGAGTCCAGCGCTTTTGTAACTGTTTGGGGGTGCATTTGATGGTTTTAGCGATCGCTTGGTCAGTTTGCCTTGCAGTTTTTAACTGTAATATTTGCTGTTGTTGTTCTGTGAGTTGATTCACAAAGATTTCCCACTGTTGGGAAGATAAACCCAACTTTTGCTCTAAACCCGCGCCTAACCATTGATGTACCAATTGCCAGTGATGTTGTTTGGCAAACTTTTCTACGTGGTATTTAAAGCGTTGTTGGAGATAATCGCGCTGACGGCTGGTTAAACCGAGAATTTGGTCAATTTCTGGGGCTGAGAGGTCTTGAAGTTTCAGGCTGAGGTAGTTCATACAGTCAGATTGACCTTGAGACTCCAGGTATTTCATCAATTCAGTGATGACGCGATCGCGTTCTGACTCTTCAGATGGATCGAAATTAGTTTGGGCAATCATCTGCGATCGCAACTGTTGCACCGCCGAGTTACGCTGGTAAGATTCTGCTTCTTCACCTTTAGCAGACTCCACCGCCATTTCAATATCCACGGTAGTTTCTTGCGGCTGACGACGAGCAAAACCTTGGGCCCGCAAGATAATTAATTGCTGATTTGCACCACCAGGTAAATTGATGCGACGTTTGGCGTACTGTTCTGTAAACGCCATATATTCAGCTAATTGCAGCTGAGTACGCGGTGTGTGATCGTCAGGTAGTTCGTTTTCTCTGCGGAAAGCTTTGATAGCTTCGATATAAAATGCTTGTAAAAAATCTTCAATTAGGCTGTAACGAGCATCAAAGCCCAACTCTGAGCCAGATAAAGTTACATGGCGGTAAACCATAGCACCCAAATTACTATGTAATTCCACCCGCCCTTGTTTGGAACCTAGTTGGTAGTAACGTAAGCACTTTTGCATCCGATGCCTTCCCAGCGTAATCTGCCAGGATTTGATTTGCCCAGATGTTTGGATACGCGAGCTTTTATCGCAAATGCGTTCTACTTCTACGGCTATGCGGTTTGCTAAAGCTTCTACGCATCTGGGTGCTGCTTTCACTTGTGCTTGCATTTCTTGACACAGCAATTCAATCAAGGTTTCGCTGCTGTCTGAAAATTCTTCGGTCGAAAGGTGGTTTTCAAAAATGGGTGTAGAGTTTGGTAGATTGATGACGTTAGCTTTCATGACTTTTCCAGGGAGTAGTATTGCACCGTAATTACAACGCAGACACAGCAATTAAGGCCGGCCAAGGCTTGTGAATCTTTGGGCATTTATCAATTAAGACTTGCCCCATATAATGCTCACATCTAAAGCTCATATATAAAACTGTAGGAAATACGAGAGAGTTACAGTTATGCCAATGTGTCGGTTTTTTCACAAGCCACCACATTGACGCGAGTACATGAGTACCCACCATTTTCTCAAAGTTGTCAAATCCCTTGCTGTACCTACTATTACCACCATCCTGTTATTGCATCTGTGCCCGTCGTAGACATCACGTTTAAATATGACAATTTAAAAACTGGAGTTGCTTTTATCACAATTTCCGAAACGGAGAGGTGTGCGTGTGAAGTCTCATTCTTATACCCATGCTGCTGCTGCTTCCCAACCTAAACCCCTCCGTATAATTGCTGCTTCGTCTCCGGTCATATCTAAGATGGTAGAGACTTCATAAGTAGGTTCTTCACCAGTGTCTACAATTATGTCTACCAACTTGTCCAAACGGTCAAATAGCTCTACCCGCGACTGAACAATTTCTGGATCTATCCGAATCATGCCGTTATCTGCTTCATCTGGTGGCAGATGTGCTGAAGTTGAAATAATCGGATTGCCCAAAGCTGCCAGCAACTCCAAACACACAGTATGGTTTGGTACTCTAATTCCAGTACTTTTCCGCTTGGGGCTTTGCACCAATCGCGGTACTAATTTAGTTGCTGGGAGCAAAAACGTGTATGGCCCTGGAATCAAGCGTTTCATAATCCGATAGGCTGTGTCACTTACGAAGGCATAAGTTGCCACATTTGAAAGCGAGGGACATAAAAATGTCAGTGGTTTATCATTTGCTAGCTGTTTAATTTGCCGCACTCGTTCTACCGCCGACTTAGCATTCAAATCACAACCAATCGCATAAACTGTATCAGTAGGGTAAAGCATGACTGCGCCACTAGAAAGCGCCGACTTTATTTCCTCTATTCGGCGAACTTGAGGATTATCCGGATGAACTGAGAAAATTTTAGCCATAGAGGGATTGGGGACTAGGGACTGGGGATAGGAAAGAATGACTAATGACTAATGACTAATGATTAATGACTAATTTATTATGAATAAAATTGCTTATCTTCAATGTCCGACAGGAATTTCTGGTGATATGTGCCTGGGTGCTTTGGTAAGTTTGGGTGTTCCTGTGGAGTATTTAATTGAAAAGCTCAATGGATTGGGAATTGAACAGGAATATCAGTTAAGAGCAGAACTTGTCCAACGGAATGGTCAGCAGGCGACTAAAGTTCATGTGGATTTAGTACACGATCGCCATCACCATGACCACCATGACCACGAACACAATCACCATCACACACGCCACTTGCCAGAAATAGAACAGATGATTCTCAAAGCGGGGTTGCCATCACGGGCAGAAGCTTGGAGTTTGGCAGTATTCCGACAGCTAGCAGTCGCAGAAGGAGCGGTGCATGGGATTTCCCCTGAAAAAGTTCATTTTCATGAAGTGGGTGCGATAGATGCGATCATAGATATTGTGGGTACTTGCCTGGGGCTAGATTGGTTGGGGATTGAGAGTAATGACGAAGGATGGCCCCTGCTTTACTGCTCGGCGTTTCCCACTGGTGGCGGTACTGTTCGGGCTGCACATGGTCAAATGGCAGTACCAGTACCAGCAGTATTAAAACTTTGGGAAATGCGGGGTTGTCCAGTTTATAGCAATGGCATTGATAGAGAACTGGTGACACCCACAGGAGCTGCGATCGCTACTACTTTGGTAAGAGATTTTGGTTCACCACCCGCGATCGCTATCAAGCAGGTAGGATTGGGAGCAGGAACCATAAATTTACCAATTCCCAATATTTTACGCCTCTGGCTGGGCGAAAGCGCAAGTTTACAGTCAAATTTCAGCAATTGTGAAGATACTAGCTCAAATTTAGAAACTATCTCGGTACTAGAAACCCAAATTGATGATTTAAATCCGCAAGCGATCGGCTATGTTTTTGAGGCTTTGTTTGCTGCTGGTGCAGTGGATGTTTTTACCCAAGCGATCGGTATGAAAAAGTCCCGTCCAGGGATTTTGCTGACTGTAATTTGTCATCCAGAAAATTTACTCAGTTGTGAATCGGTTATATTCCGTGAAACTACAACTTTGGGTATTCGGCGAACAACTCAGCAACGCGCCATTTTACAACGGGAAATTCAACAAGTGGAAATTGAATATGGCAAAGTACGTGTCAAGGTAGCATGGAATGGACAATCACCAGAGAAAGTTATTGCCAATGTGCAGCCAGAATATGAAGATTGTGCAGAATTAGCCAGAAAACATAATATCCCCTGGCGCGAAATTCAACGGTTGGCGCTACAAAATTGGTATTTGGTCAATAACTAAATCTCCTAGTTCTAGCCCTTTCAAGGTGACTTGTAAAATCTCTTTTCTTCTCTCTGCGCTCTCTGTGTCTCTGCGGTTTAAAAGTAATTTATCTACCACAGAGACGCAGAGAACACAGAGAAAAGAGGTTAAAAAGGAATTGGTTGACCAATATTTTTACCCACCTTAAAAGGGCTAATCTCCTCGTTCTTATACTGCCTAGATTGGTGACAACTTAAAGCGATCACTAAAATGTCAAGTGGGGTGTGGAGCAATACTTTTCGGTTAAACCCAATAATCTCTCTTTTGGTCTGGGGAAAGGTTAAAGGGTAATGGGGAAAGGGAAATTCAAACCCTTTCCCCCTTAACCGAAAAGTATTGGGGTGTGGAGATAAGTCCAAAGTCTCTTGTAGTTGAGATTTGGGTTGATATTTAACAAGTCCCAAATCTCGATTTTTGGGAGAAGCAAGCTAGCAAGAGCATCTCATAGAGAGCGTCATTACGAATTACCTCAATCCTCGCAATACCGATCCTAATGTAGCGATTCCCTCAACAATCTTCTGTGTTGGCTGAAAGCTAAAAGCTAACCTGATGGCATCATCCCCTTGTCCATTGGCGTAGCAGCGAGTCCCTGGCAGAAAACTGATGCCATGTTCACTGGCAGCCATCAGAAGTGCTTTAGCGCTGATATCTGGTGGCAATTTACACCAAACGAAGAAGCCGCCATCGGGACGCAGAGCAACTACATCACTGGGAAACTCTTGAGCGATCGCTTCTAATAACAAATTGCACTTATGTTTATAGCAGGCAATAAGCTCTTGAATGTGATTCTCTAGTTTCCCTGTAGCACAATAGCGAGCGACCACATGGCTGACAAATGGCCCCACAGGCCCCTCACTTTTGAACATCGCCAGCCGCTCAATAATCGCTGGATCGCCGCAAGCCCATCCCAACCTGATACCGGGCGCAATAATTTTCGAGAAGGTACTCACATATAATACCCACCCTTCTTGGTCGAGAGTTGCCAAGGTGGGCATAGTTTCTCCTCGAAAGCGCAAATCGCTATAAGCATCGTCTTCCACGATTAGAACGCCATACTCAGCCGCTAATGCTACCAGTTTTTGGCGGCGAAATAACGGCATAGTAGCACCTGTGGGATTATGAAAGGTGGGAATAGTATAAATAAATCGGGGTCGGATACCCTGTTTCTTTAAATCGTTCAATGTTACTTCTAGTGCATCTACATCCATTCCTAACTCATCCACAGGAATGGTAATTATGCGTGCGCCAGCGTGGACAAATCTGGTAACTACTCCCAAGAAGGTTGGCCCTTCCACAATTACTACATCACCAGGTTCCACAAACACATCTGGTAGCAAGCCGAGAATTTGACCAGAACCGTAGCCAATGATTAGGCGATCGCGATCGGCGGCAATTCCCTTCGCCTGCAAGCGGAGGATAATTTGCTCATACAGTTGAGCAGAAGGTGGGCCGTAATTGAGAGCGATCGGAGCCTCTTCTGCCAGCACAACGGCGCTTGCAGCAGCCAAGTCAGTGTGAGGAAAGAGAATTGGATCGGCTAGACCGTAGGCAAAGCTGACGGTGACGATTTTGCTTAACTCTGTACCGTAAGTTGGTGGTGCAAGGTTCTTTGCGCGTTCGGCGAACAAATCAGTAATTCGGTAAGCAGGGGTTGTAGAAACCATAAGTAGTTAAAAATTGGAAGTCAGAGTACAGAACACACAAGAAGGTAATTGGCGAAAACCGAGATTGGAAGCTTCCTCTGATCTCAACTTTTAACGAGAGTGGGGGTCTGAAACTTTCGTTAGTCGCCCAGCATTCATGGTGGATTGTGGCTGCTGACGGATGTATTCTTTCTTATAACATCATGACAACTATCGTGAATCTTGACTGATAGAACGGAATTACTACAGTGAAATTATTTAACCTCAAGTGGAAGCAGCTAATTTTAAGCTTAGGCTGTCTGCTACTGATTATTGCCTGTAAAAATTTCTATCCTACTAATAACTCAGATGCTATACCTCTTAGAGTGGCGACAGATCCCACCTTTGTCCCTTTTGAAATCCAAAAGGCTAACGGGGACTTGGAAGGTTTTGATATTGATTTGATGAATGCAATCGCTAAAGTAGCAGGTTTTGCAGTCAAGTTTGAAAGTCTACCTTTTGATGGCATGATCTCGACTTTGCAAGCTAAAAGAGTTGATGCGGCAATTAGCGGAATCACCATTACCGCCGAACGCCTGAAAACAATTGCTTTTTCACGACCTTATTTTAAAGCCGGACTAGCGATCGCTGTCCGTGAAGACAACCAAAATATCAGAGACTTCAACAGTCTCAAAGGTAAAAAAATCGCTGTACAAATTGGTTCCACTGGGGCAGATTTTGCCAAAACCATCCCCAATGCCAAAATTAGTACTTTTAATTCTGGGCCAGAATTTTTCCAAGACTTGCTCAATGGCAACGTTGACGCTGTGGTTAGCGATGCTTTTGCAACTTTGTACGCCATTAAAAATGGCAACCTCAAAGGCATCAGAGTTGTTGCCGATTTGCTCACTGAAGAATACTACGGGATTGCTACACCTAAAGACTCTCCCCATTTAGATGCAATAAACAAAGGTATAGAGACTTTGTTATCCAATGGAACTTACAAGCAAATTTATCAAAAATGGTTTAACGCTGAACCCCCTCAATTGCCAAACTCTTGACAATTGGGAATTGGGCATTGGGAATTGGATATAGTTATTTTCCTTGTCCCCCTTGTCCCCCTTGTCCCTCTTATCTCCCTTATCCTCCTTGTCCCACTCATCTCTAATAGAATGGTCCCAGTCCCTAGAATCAGGAGTGGGCTGCTATTTGCTACATTAACTACAACTTATCTGTAGATGCCGTTGTTAAAGCGATCGTCTCCTTCGTTGAAGGCAGGCTCTAATTCTGTCACGGTAAACTTATCCAAGTTGGCTTGCAGGGTTGCTTTTTGGCGATCGCTCAATCCTGGAAGATCCAATACATCCTCTACATTTTTGTAGGGAGCATTTGTGATGATTTTCTTAGCCAGGGTGGGATAAAGCCCTGGAAACTGTTGAAAAGCTCGGACGTTGGTATTATTCAAATCAATTTTTTTACCAAATTCCGTTCCTAGCTTCTTATCTGCCCGATTCTGCCGCTCAATTGCCAGAATTGGCACTTGAGGAAAAGCAAAACTGTTGAAACTAGCAGCTTGGGCTATCTGAGTTGTTCCCAACCATCCCCAGCAACCAAGTAACAAACTAAACACTGTTAATAAACGCGCCAATCCTTTCACGATTTTCTACCTCTTTCCATCAAACAGAAATAAAAGTTTTAAGCTAACAGTGGTCATTAGTCATTAGTCATTAGCCATTAGTCATACCCTGCGGGAAGCCGCTATTGCGTCTACGTGAGAGCGCCAAGGACAAAGGACAAAAGACAAAACTTGATAGCTTAATTAACACAGCAGTCATCAGAAACTAATATACAGCGTATTAATATCCACAATATTTACCGTTACTGGGTTTGACTGGGGTTTTAGCAAAAATTTTTCTCGCGATCGGAGTATCTCTAGAGCTGTAATAGCTTTCTATCAATGATCCCGGTAGCATTCCCAAGGAGACGAAATCTTTTCGGGGTCGCTGATTTTAGCTTCCTAGTAGATACGAAGCCGTCTAATGTCTAATACCGAATAACCTAGCAAGAAGACTTGAGGCTGATGGATTATTATGTAATATTTCTTAACTAATTAATTATCTACAGCATCATTCTTGATGTGCCATAGACTGACTGGAAAAAGTTTTGCTAAGAGAAGCCTAGAAGATCATTGCAATCTTTTGAATCCTGCTTTCTTCACGCTGCGATCGCAGCTAACAAAAATAGGCTGTCTACTAAAATTGTGCTTAAAACTGCGCCACCAAAGGCATACCACTGTCTTTGCTTTCCACCTAAAGCTAAAACCCCCACTGTTAATAGCACTAAGGCGAGAGTTATTGCCCAAGTTTGTCCCCAAGGTGTTTGTACTTGCATCAGGGCATTTTGTAAGATTTGTGGTGCTAAATCTGCATCCACTCTCATAATTTGCCTCCAATAAGGCATCAAGTCGGCTAGATAAAAATATACGTCTGTTAAAATTGTACCGAGTAAAGATCCTAAATAAAACCAGCTACCAACTTTGCCCCAACTCTTCGCTAGACACCAACAAGCAAACGGTAAGCCTATAGATTCTACTGGTAGATGCCATACAGGTTCCCAACGTAACCAGCCCCAATAAATCGCTCCTGCTAACCAACTCCAGCTAAATCCTAAGAGCAAATCGCCCCAGACATAAGTTGCAGGACGTGACATTAAGGTAAAACTTAGCCACACCCAAAATGCTGTCAGCGCTAAACTGAGAGTTGGCAGCGATCGCACTATTGGCGCTTCAACAAATACTGGCACTGATACCAAAAACACCGCCGCCGCAAACACTAACCAATTTTGTCGGGCAGAAATAGATAAGGGCAAAGAGGGAGAAAAGGAGAGTGCAGATTCCAATTGCCTGATGCCATTCTGCCCAGTATCAGCCAAATCCAACTCAGTATCAATAGAAGGTGTAGAAGCAGTGTAGGAGGACAGTGTATTATTAATCAAAGTTTTTAATATTTGTTACTAAACTTTATCTTATTTAAGATATCACATTTTAAAATCCCCCCCTGGGGCATTGTAATTATACAGACATTTCCCGGAGTGTGGGGCAAGGGGGTAGGGAGAGACAAGAAAAAAAATTTTACTTTGTCAACTTTGTCCTGCTTGTGGGCAAAAGCCTTCTTGTTCCAAATATACCGAGGATTGAAGTACCCCTTATGCGTGGTTTTTCTGCCCTTCCCACTGCCCCCCTGCCTCTTGTGAACGGCATCAGTCCATTAAATATTAAAGTTTGATGAACTGGCAAAATTTCGTTGACTTATTCAGGTGGGTGTAAGAACATGGTCAGCGTCTTAGATGATGTTATTGATCGGTAAAATCGAATTTTCTATAAGATATTAGGTGCAGTAGAGAGTATATAAAGCAACATCATCATCTAGACAATGTTCATAATCATGTCTAGAACAGGAAAAAGGTATTAATTGCTATGGAGTTTATTCAAGCTTTTATTTTGGGTATTGTTCAAGGTATTACAGAGTTTTTACCTATTAGCAGTACTGCACATCTCCTGATTTTTACCAAAGTATTTGGTTGGAAAGAACTAGGTTCTAAAGATTTTGTTGATGCCATTCAATTTGGCAGTGTTATCGCAATTGTGGGGTATTTCTGGTCGCTGATTTCTAGTATTATCAAAGGTGGAATCGAAGCATTCAAAGAGAAAGATTGGCAACGTGAGGAGTGGAAAATTCTGGTCGGTATTGTAGTCGGAACATTGCCTGCCTTAATTTTCGGCTTTCTTTTGAAAGACATTCTACCAGAGAGTGCATTAATTATTGCCATCATGTCAATCATCATGGCACTATTACTAGCTTTGGCAGAAAAAATTGGTACTCGCAAGCGAGGTTTTGATTCACTGCAAATTCGGGATGGTATTTTAGTTGGATTCGGACAAACACTTGCTTTAATTCCCGGCGTTTCTCGTTCTGGCTCGACGTTGACAACTGCCTTATTTTTAGGATTAGAACGCGATACAGCAGCGAAATTCTCATTTTTATTAGGATTTCCAACTCTTACCATTGCTACACTGTATAAAAGTTTGAAAATCTTCAAATTATTTCAAGCCCACGAGTTGCCAGATAACATTGTGGGATTGTTAATTGTAGGGATTATTTCAACCTTTATTTTTTCCTACCTATCAATTGCATTTTTGATCAAGTACTTGCAAACCAAGAATACTTTGGTTTTTGTTTGGTATAGATTAGCATTCGGTAGCGCCATTTTAGCTGCGATCGCAGCAGGTTGGAAAGGATAATTAAATAATAGTCATTTGTCATTAGTCATTGGTCATTAGTCATTAGTCCAAAGTAAATGACTAATGCCCAATTCCCAATTCCCAATTCCCAATGCCCCATGCCCAATGCCCCATGAATATTAATCCCGCCCGAATTACCAAGGTTCTACCAGACTCAATAGCCGCAGAGATTGGCTTTGAGGCTGGGGATGCGATCGTTGCAATCAATGGTACACGTCCCCGCGATTTAATTGATTATCAGTTTTTGTGTGCTGATGAAGTTTTAGAACTAGAAGTTTTAGATGCTACTGGTAAAACTCATACCCTGGAAATCGAAAAAGATTACGATCAAGACTTGGGGCTAGAATTTGAAACTGCCCTATTTGATGGCTTAATTCAGTGCAATAATCGCTGTCCATTTTGCTTTATAGATCAACAGCCACCAGGTAAACGCACCAGTTTGTACTTAAAAGACGACGATTATCGTCTGAGCTTTTTGTACGGTTCTTATCTTACCCTGACCAATTTGCCAGAAAGAGAATGGCAGCGAATTGAGCAAATGCGCTTGTCTCCGTTGTATGTTTCTGTTCATGCGACAGAAGCTGATGTGAGAATTAGGCTGCTAAAAAATCAGCGTGCGGGACAAATCTTGCAACAACTGAAGTGGTTTCAAAAAAGGCGACTACAAATTCATGCTCAAGTTGTTGTTTGTCCTGGTATAAATGATGGCAAACATCTGGAACAAACTCTCAAAGATTTAACTTCTTTTCATACTGGTGAAGTCCCGGCGGTGGCATCAGTGGCAGTTGTGCCAGTTGGGTTGACACGGTTTCGCCCTCCAGAAGATGAACTTATCCCTGTAACTAGAGAAAAAGCTCAAGAAGTGATTTCTCAAGTGCAAATGCTCTCACGACAATTTCGCCAACAATTTGGTTCTAGCGTTGTTTGGTTAGCCGATGAGTGGTTTTTGATTGCAGGTGAAGAATTACCCAGTGAGTCTGAATATGAAGAATACCCCCAAATTGATAACGGAGTTGGTTCGATTCAACTATTTATCAAGCAATTTGCCACCGTTGCAGCAGAATTACTCCCGCCAAAAGTATATCCTCAAAGAAAATTGACCTGGGTAGTGGGCAACGCCGTAGAAAAAGCATTTCAACCAATTTTGAAACGCTTAAATTGTGTTGAAGGTTTAGAGGTCAATATGCGGGCTTTATGTAGTGATTATTGGGGACAAACTATCAGTGTAACCGGATTACTAACTGGTCATGATTTACTTTTAAATTTAGAAGAGCAAGATTTAGGTGATGGGATTTTGCTACCCAATGTCATGTTAAAAAATGGGGAATTAGTGTTTTTAGATGATATGAGTATCGAGGAATTAGCTGGCAGACTAAATACAAAAATTTTCCCACTAGCAGGAGTTGAAGATTTAATCAAAACATGCATTTCCAATTTTGTTCAGGTTTAGTTATCAAAGATCAGTTGTTTTTCGGAGGTAATTTATTGTTATGCTGGATGATAAATAAGAAGTAATGCCTAACAAATAATCCACTGAGGAGCCAGTAGTGAAGAATCGGGAAGAGTTTCATGAAAAGGCAAATTCTCACATAAAGAAAGCCGGATTCTTCATTTTAAGTTTTAACTTTTTAATTTTAAATAGTTTTAATATTTTGCCAGTCACGGCAGCGACTGAAGAACCTGTATTGAGCGTAGTGCATAGCCAAGAAAATGCGAATCAGTGGACAGGGATAACTGACCGCTTGCAGACAATCGGGGTGAAATATTGTGTAATTCCCTTAACAGATGTCAAGAGTGGTGCAGATTGGGGCGATCGCCGAGTATTATTTTTGCCAAACGTCGAGACATTAACGCCAACCCAAGCGATCGCTCTTGAAGAATGGATGAGTAAGGGAGGGCGTTTGATTGCTAGCGGCCCCATAGGTAGTTTGTCATCGCCAGGAGTACGGCAGTTATTGCGATCGCTCTTGGGAGGTTATTGGGGATTCAGCCTTAGTGAAATAGAACAGATCAAGCCCACAAAAACCAAGATCCCAGAATGGGCAAATCAAACCGAACTCTTTGGAAAAATCCGCGGCGGTGTTGTGATTCCTAATGATATGGGCACTGAATCTCCTGCTGTTTGGAATTCCAAAGATAATCCAGCGGCAGTAGTGACAACTGAGCGTACCACCTTTTTGGGCTGGCGCTGGGGAACAGATACAGCCTCAGCCGCCGAGTTAGATAATGCCTGGTTAAAAGCTTCTATCAATCATTATTTGACAGCCCTAGCGCCATCGAATCGGATGAAAAAAATAGCAGGAGGTTCCCCAAACTGCTCTACAACAGTAGCAGCTGCACCAAGGGGGCAGGGGGCAGGGGAGCAG